>SXSC01000051.1 GCA_005792355.1 Opitutaceae bacterium | reverse complement strand
TTCGATCTCCTCAAAGCAGCTCGCGCCCCCGCCCGGCAGCGGCATGAGTGCTCGTTGATCCTGCCAGGTGATGCCGCGCGACTGAGCGCGGCCAATTTCATCGCACAGCACCATGCCGTGAAGCTGGCTGCACATGAGCACGCCGGCGGCGTCCGGGGCGTGATCATGCAGGCGCTCCAGCACCTGGCGCACGCATTGCGCAATGGCCGCCGGATCGACCTCGCGAAACATGGGATCGAGCCCGCTCACGAGTGGCGGCGCGTCCACCCGCTCAATGTGCGAAAGACACAGTCCACCGGCATCAAGGACCGCGCCTTTGATGAAACTGGTGCCGATATCGATGCCAAGATATCGCATATCAGGATTTTATGAAAGGAATCGGCACGCCAGTCTCGACGGACACACTTTCGAGTTTTTCCACCACGTCGGATGGCAGGGTGATGCCGTGCTGCATGGCATGGGCGTGGCGTTCCCATTCCATCTCGCCAGGAACGAACAAACGCTTCGCCCCATCGGCCAAGGGAGCGGCGTGAATCTCATCGACCAGCATCTCCATGCGCTGCGCGAACTGCGCGACAGGCATGATCGAATTCACGTCCATGGCAATGAAGGCCGCGCCATGATTCGTCGGTTGCATGCCATCATCCCACATCCAGCTGCCCACTCGCTTGGTGAAGGCGGCGCCGCTGAGGACGCCGGAGAGCGTCTCGACGAGCAACGCGATCCCGTAGCCCTTGTGGCCTGCGGCGGGTTGCAGTGCTCCGGTTTGCGGATAGATGCTGGCATCGGTCGTCGGCCTGCCGTCCGCGCCGACGATCCAGTTGTCAGGAATCGGCTCGCCTCTCATTCGGGCCGCATAGACTTTGCCACCTGCAACGGTGGCCGTGGACATGTCGAGCAGCAGCGGAGCGTAACGCCCGGCAGGCACGGCATACGATAGCGGATTGCTGCCGAGGATCGCCCCGCGTGAGCCCGGTGCCGCGACGGACGGCAAGTCGTTTGCCATCGCGAGCCCGATGAGTCCTTCCTTCGCCGCAAGCCAGGTGTAGTAACCCGCGCCCCCGAAGTGACAGCTATTACGCACGCCGACAAAGGCGATGCCCTGTTGCTTCGCCTTCTCAATCGCAGTGCGCATGGCCAGCACAGAAGCGACCTGGCCCAACGCCGCGTCACCATCCACGGTGGCCCACGCGCCGCCTTCCGCGATAATGCGAGGCAAGCCGCGCGCCCGTAGACCGCCGAGCTTCAAGCGCCGAAGATAACCCGCGAGCAGCTTGGTGCCATGCGTGAAGACGCCCCAGGCATCCGTGGTGGTTAAAACGTCGGCGGTGGTCGTGGCGTCGGCTTCACTGACGCCAGCAGCACGCAATGCCTCAGCGGTGAAGCGATGCAACGCCTCGTAGGTTACGGTGGTGTTCGTTGTTGCACTCATGATTTAGCGCTTGGAAGGCACACCGTTGACGACATTCGGCAGCGTCTCGCCCCGCACAGCAAGCAGGGCGGTTCGCGCGGCGGATTCACGCAGCGCCTTCACCGCGGGCGGGCTCGCGGAAGCGATGTGGGCGGCGAGAATCACGTTGGGCATCTTCCGGATGGGATGATCGACGGGGATCGGCTCGGGATCGAAGACGTCGAGCGCGGCCCCGGCGAGACGACCGGATTGCAGTGCGGCGGTGACCTCGGCGCTGTCGGCGAGATCGCCCCGGCCCACATTGATGAAGATGGAGCCTGGTTTCATCTTCGCGAACGCAGCCGCATTGAAGAGTTGCTTTGTCTTCGGCGTGGATGGGCAATGCGGCGAGACGATGTCGCTCTGGGCGAGCAGCTCCTCGAAGGATGCAGCCGCCACGGCACCTGCTTTGGCGATCTCATCCGCGGCCACGACGGGATCAAACACGAGCACCCGGGTCTTGAACGCGAGCAGACGCTTCACGACCTCCCGACCGATGCGTCCGAAACCCACAATGCCGACGGTGAGATGCTTTAGCGAAGCCATTGCGCTCAGCGGCGTGGCGAGCCCCCACTTGCCTTCGCGCAGGTGCAGTGCATTGGGCACCACCTGGCGCGTGCTGGCCAGGACGAAGGCAAGCGTGTGATCCGCGACTTCGTCGATGCAGTAGTCGGGGACGTTGCACACCGGAATACCGCGCTCGCGGGCGGCTTTGGTGTCCACATTGTCGTAGCCGATGCCGTACCGCACGATGGCTTTCGCCCGGGTCATCGCGTTCACGACCTCCGCATTCACCGGCGCGAACTGAGCGATCACTGCATCGGCATCCCGCACGAGCCCTATGAGTTCAGCGGGCGGGCGCTTTTCCTTGAAGGAAACAACCTCGATCTTCTCGGGTCGCAAAATGGCCTCCTCAATGCTGAGATCGGGGAAGGTGTAATCGGTGATGGCAATTTTGGTCATAGGTGGTCCAAGGGGCAATGGGCGAACAGGCAACCCAACGATCCTCGCATTAAACATCAGATTCGGTTTTCGGCCGGAACCCGACTCGATACGCGGACGGAGGATTCAACGAATTTGGCATTAAGACCAAACTAGCACATCCCACCCACAGTCCGCCTCCGGTTTTCGCTCGTTATCAGCTGTTTTCCTGTCTGGGGAGGCGCTACCGGAAAGGGCACAGACGAGATTCAGCAGAGGGTCAATCCTGCCCAGCCCCCCTTTGCGCCGAACGGGCGCACAATCCTCGATGCCGCGGGTCTTCCAACCGAGCCTTGCATGTCGGCGGCGAAATTCGTCCTTCGCTTGCCTTTCACCCATGAGACCAATTCTCCGAGGAGAATCGACGTGCAGACATTGCCGTGCAGGTGAATCGGAAGACGAAATTAGCGCCCCTGATGTTCTTGTTAAAATCGCACCCTCTCCGCCAGTTTTCTCCTATGAGAGGCCAAACCCGACAGCCGATTTGCCAGTTGACGTGGCAAATCGGTCATGAATCACGCCGCTTCGTTCATCATCTCAGATTTCACGAATCCCTCCGGGGAAGTCGTTTTTCGTGTTTCCGGCTGGCTCGACGGTAAGCGCATCCGGAAGAACTTTGCCACCCATGCCGAGGCCAAGGCCGAAGCCGACACGCTGGAAATCCGGCGCCTTCAGGGCGCAACCGGCGTCCGCCCGACTGTCACCCGGTTGACTGAGGACCAGTTGCACGAGGCGGAAGCAATCTTCAAGCGGCTGTCCGGCAGGCCGCACTCGCTCTCCTTCTGGGTCGATTACGCCCTGGCCAATTACCGCGAGCCTGCGCGTCAGAAACCGATCACCCAGGCGATCGCGGACTACATCGCGCTCAAGGAGCACGAACTTGAGCAGGACCTGATCTCCGAGCCGTATCTTGTGCGCCTTCGTCGCGAGATGAACCGGTTGCCCAAGCGCTGCCCGGCCGCCACGGTGTCGGATCTCACGCCCGCCCGGCTGGTGGCGTATTTCGAATTCGGCCGCGCCTCCCGCAAGACTTACAACAACCGCCGCGGGGTGATCTCGGGCTTCCTCAAGTTTGCCCAGCAGCGTGATTGGATCGCTGATAATCCGCTGGTCAAAATTCCGGCCCATCGCATTCGCCGCCGCCGGGGCGGTGCGCAAACGCTCACCGCGACCCAAGCGCAGGAACTGATGGAGTTCGTCGAAACCAACCATCTGGCGGCGGTGCCATTCTTCGCGCTGTGCCTGTTCGCAGGCATCCGGCCGTGCCTCCGCACCGGCGAAATCACCCGCCTTAAACCCGGACACGTCCGGTTGACGGATGGCATCATACGGATCGACGGCGAGGTCTCAAAGACCCGCGAGCCGCGCACGATCACGATCCAGCCGAACCTGGCGGCATGGTTGCGCGCCTACCCCTTGGAGAAAAACCCGATCATTCCCGCCAATCTCCAGCACCTGCGCAAAAAGGCGGTCGAAGAGTTCGACCTGACTCACGACGTGATGCGGCACACGTACATTTCGATGTTCGTCGCGAAGTTCCGCTCCATCGGCGAAGCCGCGCTCCAGGCCGGCAATTCCGAAAGCATCATCCGCAAGCACTACCTCGACCTCAAAGATCCTGCCGACGCGGAGCTGTTTTTTGGAATCATGCCCGAGCGAAAACCCACACCCGCCCCAGTTGACGAGAGCATCGAAGGTACGGCGCCAGTGCCATTTCCGACGCCGGAAAAGGCGGAGCGGAAGGCGAGTTGACGCGTGTTATCAGGTGCATGGAAACACCAACTTCTTCCCAAACTCTCTCCACCACACTCACCGACATCAACGGACTCCGGCACTGTGGGATCTTCCCCACTGGTCGCGAGCCGTCGATCCGCACGCTCCGCTCATGGACCAAACTCAGGCGAATTCCTTATCACAAGGTCGGCCACTTTGTGTTGTTCGATGTCCAGGAGGTGACGTTGCACATCCGCACGAAACTGAAGGTGCCAGCTCGCGGCTAACCGTTGGCGAGTCCCGGCGGCGAACTCTCAGCTACATGCTGATCTTGGGACCGCGGCCTTCCGTTGGTCTGACAGCGACGCTGGACGCTGTGTCGGCGAAGGGCCGCGTTTGCTGAGTCCCCTCTGGCACCATCTTCATCTGCCATTGGTAGGCCCTACGGATACGATCAAGCGGTGATTCGGAAAATTCAGGTGGCAACAGGGAGCGAGGCGCGATGCCTTCAGCGATGAGTGTGGTGGCGATCTTCTTGTTTTGGAGCGTCCGGAATGCGCGAGAGAACACTTCAAGTGACTGCTTCACCTTGGTCGGATCTGCCACCGCGCTTTGGTGTACATCGCGGAGAAATTCCGGCACGCAACGCGCGATAAGGTGCAGGTGAAGTCGGTCCTGGCGAGGCGACGCACCGTCCTGATCGATGTCTCGCACGTTCATTGCCTTCGCCTTTAGCACGGCGATCGGGTCGAGCACCCGGAAAACTGCGCCTTCGAATTCGACATAAGCAGACGCTTCGAGATCGGATTCAACGAGACCATGGACGCTATGCAGTATTTCCACAAGGAGCGGCCGGCCATCGGGGCTGGTGCCTCGTAACGCACCCAACCGGGAGTCCATCCAGTTTCTCAGGTCCTTTTTCTGGAATACCCAACCCGGCACGTTCTTCAACTGTGCGAAAGAGTCCGGGGTGACCACGATATCCAAGTCTTTGCTGACCAAATCTGCCCGTGCCACTTCTGGCGTGAGGTAGACTATCGCCCACAAATTGACGGCCTGGCCGCCGACGACAGTCGGTGCGGGCTTGCATTCACACACGACTCGATAGTCGTGCGGTGCAGTTTGCGGTCTTTCAGGCGTCACTCGAAGCGAACACCACCGAATCCTATCAGCCGTCCCTTCGCTCCCTCCTTGATACCCATAAGCCGTCGATTCCGGAGCCCGATCTCCTCGCCGCGGCCCTGTCGGGCCAACTCCTGGTCCTCACGCCGGAACTGGTCCTTCAGTGCAGCAACCTCCCGGTCGGCTTTGGTCAGATCAAGCCGCGAAAGTTTGTTGACGAGGTGCCGCACTTTCATGGTTGGGAATGTGGCATGCGGCGCCGTCGGGTCAACTGCGGTTGCGAGCTTCGGAAAGTCCGCCGCCTAGTCGAAGCGCGGCTGCTTGATCCTGAGACCAGACGTGTAAGGGGCGAAGCGCTCCGCAACTTCCTTGTCCATGGCGTGCCCTACGCTTTTACCGCCAGTCCAAAGGAAATTACTCGAGGCATGCCAACCGCCTGGGCCGCACCGGCGATGTCCGGCAAGTTCAGCACCTCCGACCAATTGCCACCCGTTTGGCCGGATCCCAACGGCAAGGTGCAGGGCGCGGCCGTGCAGCCGCTCTATTCGAGCGTCCCTGGCGCCGCAGGTCGCGACCCGGCGCTTTACAATCTTCTGGCGCTGGTGGACGCGCTGCGGATCGGTCGGGCGAGAGAGCGCGGCATTGCGGAGAAGGAGATCACGGAAAGCCTGAGCGCCCATGTCTCCGCCTAATCTCGGCGCCCTCCGCGCCGTGGCGGAGCGGCTCGATGGCCTCGGAATGGAGTACGCGTTTCGCGGTCTCAACACCGCCTGGTTCAAAGAAGCCCTGGCGACCGTGATGGTGCGCGAATTCGCGCACACGCGCTTGCGCCTGATTTCTCCTGTCGCGTTTCTCGCCACCAAGTTCGCGGCATTTTCCGACCGCGGGGATGGCGACTATTACGGCAGCCACGACCTCGAGGATTTCATCACGGTAATCGACGGCCGCGAAAACATTGTTGCGGAAGTCAGCCGCGCCACTCCGACCCTGCTGCGCAACTACGTGATCGAATCCGTGCGCCGGCTCATGGCCGCGCCTCGCTTCCATGAGGCACTGCCCGGACCTCTGCTCCCGGACCGCGCCAGCCAGCAGCGCCTGCCCGCGCTGCGCAGAATGCTCCAGGCGATCGCGGCGCTCCAGTGACGGAAGGCCAAGGGGTGCTTGTATTCACCTGATGGATTCAGGCCCCCGAGTCGTCCGCCGCGGAGATTTGCCACGGATTTACCAGCCGCATTTTTTTCGCTTCTCCCCGCTGCATCCGGTTGCATCTTTCTGCCTGTTCTATACCACTCACAATCAACCTAAACGCCGTTGTCTTCGGCTTTTCGTTTGTTAGGCCCGAGGCGATTCGAATCCCAACCTCTCCGCCAGTTCCTCCTGCGAGGGCGAAGCCGACGATGCCAGGCGGGGAACCCGGTCCTCGGCGGCGGGCCGGAAGAGTCCGCTAGTTCTTTTTTCCGCCAGACGGTCGGTACGTCGCGCCGTTGTCCGGCGGCATCGTCCGTTGCCAGTCGAGCATCGCCGCCGTCAGCCGCTTGAGCTCAGCCGGGTGCGCCGGCGCGACATTTGATTTCTCCGCCGGGTCGATGCTGAGGTCGTAGAGTTCCGCTCCGGAGCCGTCGTACTCGCACAGCAATTTCCAGCGGCCATCGCGCACGGCGAGGTCGGGGAGATTCTCCACGCCAGAGAAGGAGCCGCGATCAGGCGGGCGGCGAAAAAACAGCGGACGACCGCGTGAAGCCGTCGAGGCACCGAGCAACACGTCGCGCAACGCGACCCCGTCGAACGCGACCTCCGCCGGCGGGCGCACGCCCGCGATGGCGAGCAGGGTTGGCGCGAGATCGATGGTGGCAACGATCGACTCACGGTTGACGAAACCCGCGCGCGCCGGCGCCACGAGGCCGGGGCCCCAGACGACGAGCGGCGAGCGAATGCCGCCCTCGTAGAGCATGCCTTTGCTGCCGCGGAAAATACCCGCCGAACCTGCGCCCACCTCGGGGCCGTTGTCGGAACAGATCAGGACCAAGGTATTGTCGCGGAGTTTCGGGTTGCCACGGATCTCGTCGAACAGCACGCCGAGCTGTGCATCCATCGTCTCCAGTACCGCGTGATAGAGCGTGCGCTTGGCCGCGTCGCCGCGCCGCGCGGACTCGGGAAAGAACGGCGAGTGCACGTCATCCGGCCAGAGATTCACATAGAACGGTTTTCCAGCCGCGGCCGACTGGCGGATGAAAACGAGGGCGGCGGAGGTGAAGCTCGCCGTCACCTCCGCCCGGTCCTGCCACGTGATTTCACCGCGGCCGAGATTGTCCGAACCCAGCGCGTGCTTGCGCGTCGCGGTACCGTTGCGCGCATCGAGCAACGGCAGAATGCGCGGGCCGAGGCCTTCAAAGTTCGTGAGAGCAGCGTCGAAGCCGTACTCGGTGATGAGGGGCGCTTCACCCACGTCGCGTTGACCGCCCATGTGCCATTTGCCAAAGTGACCCGTGGCATAGCCGGCGGCGTGCAGCAGACGCGCCAGCATGGGCGCGCGCGGGTCGAGCCACTGCGCCATGCCGCGGGCGTTGTTCATGTCGCGGTTGGCGAGGTAGGAGGAAATCCGCCACCGCTGGGGATACTGTCCGGTTGAAAGCCCGGTGCGCGACGGCGAGCAAATCGGGGACGCCACGTAGAACTGCTCGAAGCGCAGACCCTCCCGCGCGAGCCGGTCGATGTTCGGCGTCCTGGCCGCGGTGTTGCCGAAACAGGAAAAATCGCCCCACCCCAGGTCGTCGATCAGGACCATGATGAGGTTGGGTTGTTGTTTCGCCGACCCGACGGAGAACGCGGCGCTGCCAGCCAGCAGGCCAGCGAGGAGCATTTTGGAGAGAGTCATGGAGGTCGAGTTGGATTTTCCCGGGCGCGCGCGATCCACATTCGCGACTTCTCGCCGGCACTCAATTGAACTTTTTTGATCGCCGAACGGGAGCCGGCGTGCCCGGAGCTGGATTCGTCGCGCTTTCGACCGCCACAACTCCGAGGCCGCACCAGAGCCAGAGGGTCCGCCGCGCTACGGCACTCCGCCTCCACGTCGTCATCCAGCCGGCGGAGGAGACTCCGGAGGCGACCAGGCTGCGCAACGCCGCCGCCTGCGGCGGAGTCAAGGTCCACTCGAAGCGCAGGCGAAAGGTCGGGCAATTGAGCAGCGCTTTCACCGCTCGCCGACTCGCGGTCGGGCGAAACCGCACCGAGTAAAACCCCGTCCAACGCAGCCGCTGACCGGGCTTGCTCGCGAACGCCAGGTCCAGTTCCCCGGCTTTGGCTTTCCGCAGCATCATCCGGTGAAAACCAACCGGGCGGATCTGATCCAGTCGCGCGGCCACCTCTCCGTTCCACAACGGAAACAGGGGCCGGTAATTTTCCCGCGCAATCGTGAGGAGCAGCGCCGTCGGCAAAAGATCGGTGCCGGCCACCTCCCAACCGCCGCGATTGGCCTCAGCCCGCCAGCGCGCCAGCGGCCAGTTTTTAAAATGTGATCCGCAGACATCGCTGGCGAGGTAGCTGACGGACATGGTGGCGAGCTCGCCAAGTTCATCGTCGTGGAGCGAATCCCACAGCCGCAGCAGCTCGCGCAGGCGGCGTTCGTTTTTCAGCTCGTCAAGCGCAAAGCCGAAACCGGCGAGCCAGGGCCGCAGCCGAGCCGCCGGGCTGGCCTCACCATTGACGCCGAGATACAGCGCGCCATCCGGACGCAGGCAGGCGGCGAGGCTCCGCAACGCTTGATCCGGTTTCGGGATGTAGCTCAGGACGCCATGGCACGTGATAAGATCGAAATCACCGCCCGTCTGGCGGGCAAGTTCAGGAGAGGTCAGATCAGCCACCAGAAACCTGATTGGTCGCGCCGAACCGGCGGCGCGCTCGAGCCGTCGGGCCACCGTGATCGAGCGGGCGCTGAAGTCCACCGCCACGATCTCCGCCTGCGGCAATCGGCGCCGCAGGATGACAGCCTCCACTCCGCTGCCGCAGCCAGCGACGAGCACCCGCTCGGGGAGCGCCCGGCCGGGGCGCCCGATGGCCTGCATCCATTGCAGCGACGGGAGCGATCCGCTTTTCTGTTCGAGCTGGCGGAGGTCCGTTCCCGGATACGGGTGTCGGTCGTAAGTGCGTTTGGTGCGTTCGGCTGAGGTCAAGCGGGGATTGAGTGGGCACCATTCCGACCGTGGTCTAGGCTTTTCGATAGTGATCGGCCACGCGATAGCTGCGGGCGCAGAGCCCGAAGGCGAGCGCGGCGACGAAGGCGAACGCCGCAAAGAAAAACATCTGGAAAGCCGTGACGCCAAATCCCGTCGATCCGATAAGATTCGTGACTGCGGTATTCTTCACCCCGGCATTTACGACCAGCACCCACAGGTTGCCGATCGTCACCGACAACAGCCAGAAGCTCATCAGCACGCCTTTCATCGACTGCGGCGCCTGGCTATAGGCAAATTCAAGTCCGGTGGCGGACACGAGCACCTCACCCAGCGTGAGCAGCGCATAAGGCAGCACCTGCCACGCAATCGAGAACGCCTGCCCGCCGTCGAGCACCACTTGCATTGCGCCGACGACGACCCAGGAGAGGCCGGAGAACACGATGCCGATGGTTATGCGCCGCAATGCCGTCAGCTCGAAACCCATCCGCTTCATCGCGGGGAACAGCACCAGGTTGTTGCAGGGGATCAGGATCATCACGAGCAGCGGATTGAGCGCCTGCATCTGCGAGGACTCAAACCACGAGGGTTTGGTCATCGCGTTGGCCTGCAGGACCCACGTCGACGCCTTCTGATCGAAGAGCGACCAGAACGGCGTCACGAGGGCAAACAGCACCAGAACCCGCAAGACCGCGCGCACGCCGTCCACCGCCTCGTCGGGATGCCGGCCCCGCGCGCCCTCAAGTTGCAGCCACACTCCCGCGCCACCGCAGGCGATCACGGCGACCAGCGCCGTGCAGAACGAAATCACGAAGCCGGAAGACGGCACGAGCAGGAAGGAGGCGGCCGCGAGCACGCCCCCCGCGCTGGCGAGGAAAAATCCGGGGCGACCGGAGGCCAGGGCGGTGCGGGAGACGTTGAGGAACGAATGCGGGTCCGCTGGCGCCGGCGGCACCATCACGTAGCGTTTGCGCCCGAGCCAGAGAATCACCGTCGAGATGAACATCAGCGCGCCCGGAATGCCAAACGCGATGGCCGGCCCGAGCTGTTTTAGGAACTTGGGCATCAGTAGCGACGCGAAGAACGAGCCGAAGTTGATGATCCAGTAAAACGCGTCGAACACGACTTTCGCGCGGTGCTTGTTCGTCTGGTCAAACTGATCGCCCACGAAGGACGAGACGCACGGCTTGATGCCGCCCGAGCCGAGCGCGATCAGCGCGAGGCCGAAATAAAATCCCGTCCGGTTGTCCACGAAGAGCGCGAGGCACAGCTGGCCGACACAATACAGAAGGCTCAGCCAGAAGATAACCTGGTATTTCCCCCAGAATCGATCGGCGAGCCAGCCGCCGAGCAGCGGAAAAAAATAAACCCCGATGACGAAGGTATGAAACACGTCTTTCGCCGCGCCCGCGCGGTCCGCCTCCGGCACATGCAGCAGCAGCGACGACACCAGGAACACCGTCAGGATGTTGCGCATCCCATAAAAGCTGAAGCGCTCGCAGCCCTCGTTGCCGATGATGAAGGGAATTTGAGGAGGGATCGGCGTCTTGGGGTCCGGCGCGGTTTCCGGGGCTGCGGTTTTCGTGCTCATGGTTTCCGTGGCCGCCCACGCTGGGGGAACGGCGCGGAAAATCAAGGGGTGACTCCCGCCGCTCGCGGCCGAGCGACTCTCCGGAGCAGCGGTCTGGCCGATCGGCCACCGACCTCTTTCAAATTCGGAGGGCGGCGCCTGGTCGCAGCCGCCGGCGCGGCCGGACGACGCGGCGCCGACAAAGCGGCGCCCTCCGAAACTCAAGCCGCCACCGGCAAACGGGGGATGGGTTCCGCAAGACGGAGCATCCTCCCTCGTTCGCTCACCAAAACTACTGCTTCTTTTTCTGCTTACCGGCCGACGCCGCAGGAGCGTTGAACGGATCGCGGGTGACCTCGACGTGGGTGCGTTTCGCCCAGGCGAGCCACGCGGCCGCGAGGTCGCCCACGCGCCCGGGCTGCGCGGAGGCGAGGTTGCGCATCTCGGTCGGGTCGGCGGCGAGATCGTAGAGTTCCCACGCGGCGCCGACAACGGAGACGAGTTTCCAATCGCCGTCACGGACGGCACGGCTGCCGTCGTGTTCGAAAAAGAGCGGTGCGGTGCGCCCGATGGGTCGATCGGCGGTGAGCGCGGGCACCAGACTGCGGCCTTCCATCGGATGGATCGCCGTGCCGTTGCGCTCGACGGGATATTTTGCGCCGGCGAGTTCGACGACGGTCGGCATCAGGTCGATGAGATGGCCCGGCGCGAGGCACAGTCTGCCCCTCCCTTCCCCGGCTCCTCTCTCCAGCTTTATCCCCGCCGGCCAATGGGCGACGAAGGGCGTGCGGATACCGCCCTCGTGGCTGAAGTGCTTGTACATTCGCCAGGGCGTGTTGCCGGCGTTGGCCCACCCGCTGCCGTAACTCGTGTAGTCACCCGGCGCACCGAGTTTTTTCAGATCGGCGCCGGTGTGCAGGACGTTTTTGGGACTGCTTGAGCCGTCGAAACCGAGCGGGTCCCATTCCCAGCAGGCACCGTTGTCGCTCAGGAACATGATGAGCGTGTCGTCGAGTTGGGCGTTCTGCCGGAGATCGGTGACGATGCGGCCGATGGCGTGATCCATGCGGTCGACCATGGCGGCGAAGACCGCCATGCGGCGGGCGAGATCGCGGCGGCGATCCTCCGGGAGCGACGTCCAAGCGGGGTTCTCCTGGCCAGCGTAGGGCGAGGGTTTGGCGTGCGATTTGGGTGGAATGCCACTGCGCGGCGTAAGTGCGAGGTCGGCGGGAACGAGCTTGAGTTGCTTCTGTCGCGCGAGGCGTTCGGCGCGGATGGCATCCCAGCCCTTGGAGAAATACATGGCCTCGTACCTGGCGATGTCGGTCTCGTGCGCGTGCAGCGGGAAATGCGGGGCGTTGAAGGCGAGGTAGAGGAAGAAAGATTTCTTTTCGCGGCGGGCGTCAGCGATGAAATCGAGCGAGTAGTCGCCAAAGGCGTCGGTGGCGTAGAACGTGCCGGGCACGCCGTCTCGCGCGGCGGTGTAACTGCGCGGCGTACGATCCTTCGGCCAGCGCGTGTAGAACGGCGATTCCTCCCAGCAGGAGTTGTAACCGCCGAGCATGCCGTAGAAATCGTCGAAGCCACGATCGGTGGGCTTCACGTCGGTCTTTGCCTGGTGGAGGTGCCACTTACCGACCATCGAGGTGCGATAGCCGGCGTCGCGCAATACCTCTGCGAGCGTGACCGAGTCCGCCTGCAACGTGCCACGGTAGCCCGGAGAGTCCGGGCCTTGGTCGGCGGTCATGTTGCCGACGTGGGCCTGATGCGGATAGAGACCGGTGAGGAGCGAAGCACGCGACGGACAACAGCGGGCGCTGTTGTAGAACTGGGTGAACTTCACGCCGCCGGCGGCGAGCGCATCGAGGTTGGGCGTCTTGATCTCGCCGCCGTAGCAACCGAGGTCGGACCAACCGAGATCGTCGGCGAGGATAAGCAGAATATTCGGTGCTTTCACCGCGGCGGCAAAACCGGAAATCGTCCAGCCAAAGAAAATAAACAGCGTGAGAGTATTTCCCATGGGAATCCGTTAGCGGCCAAACCATCCCGTGTCTCTCAAAATTCCGCCGTGCTCTACCGCGAAAAAAGTCGGGAGACCGGGTTCTCCGAAGGTTGGGGACCGGAGGGGACTGGCCATGAATTGGAACTTCCCTGGCGACCCACGGGAGCTCGCCTGAGCCGATGCTGTCGGCTGCAGTCGTTTTGTGTCGCCGGAACCCTGGGCGGACATCATGGGAGACCGTCAAATCCCTAAAAAGAATGAGGGCCGTCTACCCCTAGACGGCCCTCGAACCTGACACCAAGCAAACCACTGAACTACGATGAGAAAGACGCGGTGGCAGGCGTTTCGTTCAAAATTCGCAAAGAAAGTTTGATGTTTTTTTCGAGTCTCTCCGAAGACGGGCTTTGGAGAGGACAAAATAGTCCCGAAAACTGTCTCCCACGGGCCAAACTCGGTTGCCCGGAGCCATTCACGGCACCTTCAAGTCGCGGTTCCGGGGGTGAAACTTGTCATGATGGTCAACCAGACGCTGCGGCTCTACTGCCGTGTAAATCTGTGTCGTGGAGATACTGGCGTGACCGAGCATTTCCTGAATCGCGCGCAAATCGGCCCCCCCGGTCAGTAAGTGGGTGGCAAACGAATGGCGGAGCGCGTGGGGTTTGACGTTTTTAGTAATTCCAGCCCGCCGGGCATGTTTTTTTACAATCATCCAGAGCGCGACCCGGGAGATTCCCCGTCCGCGATGGTTGAGGAAAAACTGGCTGCCCGTGTGCGGCCGCACCAGGGAAGGGCGCCCCCCCGAGAGATAAACCGCCAGCGCATCGCAGGCCTTGCTCCCGACCGGCACCACCCGTTCTTTGGCGCCCTTGCCGAACACCCGCAGGAAGCCCTGATCAAGATTAATTTGCTGGAGGGTGATTGCCGCCAGTTCAGACACCCGAAGTCCACTCGAGTAAAATAGTTCCAGCAACGCACGGTCCCGGAGTGAAAGCGGATCCGACGCAACCGGCGCGCTGACGAGGCGGACAATTTCGGCCTCCGACAGCGTTTGCGGCATCTTGCGTCCGGGTTTCGGCCCGGTTAGCAGCGCGGTGAAATCGTCGTCCCGGGTTTTCTCGCGGACGAGATTCCGCGCGAGCATCCGCAAGGCGGAGAGTTTGCGCGAAAGACTGGTGACCGCGTAGCGTGAGCTGGTGAGGGAATGAATCCAACCGGCGGCGTGCGCCGCCGAGACGGCGCGCCAGTCGGCGACACCGTGGGCCGAAAAATACTTCGCAGCCTGGTCGAGATCGCGCCGGTAGGCGGCAATGGTGTTCTCCGAAAGACCACGCTCCAGCCCGATGAAGGCGATGAAGCCCTCAATCTCATGGGCAAAGGCGCCCGGCGCACGACTGTGGTCGGTCCGCATCGCACCAAACAAAAGACGCCGCGCGAGGGCGGCGTCGATCTCAATCCCTTATGAGCGTCACGCGCTCAGTACTGGCGACGACGGGGCGGCGGGACGTAGGTGGAGTTCGTTTCCTTCATCCGGAAGGTGATGCGCGCCTTCTCGAGATCGTAGGGGCTCATTTCCATCTTCACCATGTCACCGGCCGCGATCTTGATAAAGTGTTTCCGGAGCTTGCCGGAGATGTGCGCCAGCACAACGTGTTGGTTGGCCAGCTGGACCTTGAACATCGTTCCCGGCAGCACGGAGATGACCTTTCCTTCTACTTCGATCGCGTTGTTATCAGCTGACATGGGCAACGCGGTGTTGGGAGGCAGGAAGGGAATTCATCATGGTGTCGGTCGTGAAAAGCACCTTGTAAGGCAGAATCGGGCCGCCTTAGTCAAGGTTTCCCTCTGTGCCCGCGAATATGCCCGACCCTTTCGCCACTCCCCCGCCCTGCCCGTTTGAAAAACGGTTCCCCTCGCAACTGGTGCGCGACGACGTGTTTTTCATGAGTCTGGCCTTCAACCAGGCGATCGATGCCTGGCGACGCGATGAGGTTCCAATCGGGGCCGTGATTGAGGTCGGCGGCGAGATCGTGGCTGCGGCCCACAACACCGTCGAGTCCGCCCGGGATCCGACCGCCCATGCGGAGATGCTCGCGCTGACTCAGGCCGCCTCCCGGCTCGGTAACTGGCGACTCGAAGGCGCCACGGTCTACGTGACCAAGGAGCCGTGCCCGATGTGCTCAGGCGCGATGCTGATGTCGCGCGTCCGTCGGGTCTGTTTTGCCGTGCCCGACCCCAAGATGGGCTGCCTCGGTGGGGCCACCAACCTCAACGAACTCCCGCGCGTCAACCACCACGTCGAGCTGACGGCCGGGGGCGTGCTCGAAAACGAATGCCGTGAGCTGTTGCAGGATTTCTTCCGGCGCAAACGGTCCGAACCGGAGCAATAGAAAGCCCCTCGTTGGCACCCCGGGCGATGTCGGCCGTGCGCAGGTAAGTCGCACCCAAAAGTTGACGCGCGCCGCCGCCGGTGCATTGGTTTCCGTCCACGTCCGCGCATTAATCAACCACCCTCCCTCCTCCCATGGCCTTTGAACTTCCGAAACTGCCCTACCCGCAAACCGCCCTTGAGCCGCACATCGACTCCAAGACGATGGAGATCCACCACGGCAAGCACCACAACGCCTACGTCACCAATGCGAACAACCTGCTGAAGGACCACGCGGCCCTCGCGGCGCTCGACGTCAACTCCCTGATTGCCGACCTCTCGAAAGTGCCCGAGGCCATTCGCGGCGGCGTGCGCAACAACGCCGGCGGCCACAGCAACCACGCGTTCTTCTGGACCATCATGGGGCCCGGCAAAGGCGGCGCGCCCAAAGGAGCCCTGGCCGCCGCGATCACTGCGACCTGGGGGGATTTCGACAAGTTCAAGGCCGCGTTTGCCCAAGCCGCCGCCACCCGCTTCGGCTCCGGCTGGGCCTGGCTCTATGTCGGGGCCGACCAGAAGGTCGCCGTGGGCTCAACCGCGAACCAGGACCGTCCGCTGATGGGCAAGGCCGTCGCGGGCCTCGAGGGCAAACCGGTCATCGGACTCGATGTCTGGGAGCACGC
>SXSC01000050.1 GCA_005792355.1 Opitutaceae bacterium | reverse complement strand
TTATTCCTCTGCCACCGATTCCTTTGCCATCCTGCCCCAGCGCCCATCGCCGAAAGCGGACCCGCAGGGTCCAGGGAAAACCGTGAGCCTCGCCGTCTCCCGGGCGCAATCCGTGTTGCTCGCCGCAGCCATCGCCAACTGACGCACGGTGCAGACCTCGCTCAAAGCGAAGCAGCAGGTAAGCCGCGGCGTGCTCTGCACGACCCTGGCAGACACGCAACGCCGCAAGCGCCTCAGGAAGATAGTCCTCGGTATTACTTAAGCGCCATTCGGGTCAGCCCTCCGAAACACGTGCTTCGGATCGGAGGGCGACGTTTGAAACCCTGAGCCCCTCGACAGGCTCGGAGCCTTGAGCCTGTCGAAACGGCTGGTCGAATGGGCTTTGTCGTCGCCGCCTTCGCGTGGTGGCCCGGTGCGACGTTTCGTTCCGTTCACCGATGACTGGCAAGCGCCGGCCACGAGATCCGAAGAAGGCGCAGCGCGGAGGCTTGCACGCCCTTGGGCCGGTCCGCCCTCCCACCGTGCCACCTTCCGGTTTCTTCCCGTCACGGGCTCCGCTGTCCTGCAGAGCGGTTGGGGCTAGCCCGTTGCGGCGCGCGACCGGCCGTCCATTCCGCCGGAAATTCGGCGCGAAATTGGGCTTCCAGTCGGGACGGCGATGGGCGAAAAAGTTCGCGGCCAGTTTCGCCTCCCCTGCGGTTTGCACCGTCCGGCCAGCGGTTGACCGCAATCCCACCCCATTGATTCCCCCATGAATGCACTTGTCGTGCTTTGGTTGCCAATCCTGCTCAGCGCCGTGTTCGTGTTTATCATCAGCAGTCTGATTCACATGGTCTTCAAGTGGCACGCGCCCGACTACCGGAGCCTGGCCAATGAAGACGCCGTGCGCGACGCGATCCGCGCGGGCCACCCGGCCCCGGGAAGTTACGTGCTCCCGCACTGCCAGGACATGAAGGAAATGGGCGGCGAAGCCATGACGAAAAAATACACGGAGGGCCCGGTGGGATACCTGACCCTGACGCCCAATGGCCCGCCGCAAATTCCGCGCTCGCTCGTCCAGTGGGTGGTGTTGAGCACCGTGATCTCGGCGGTGGCGGCAATCCTCGCCGGAAAATACGTCGGCCTTTCGGCCGGTGGCGGCCGCGCGGCGTTCTATCTCGTCGGAATCGTGTCCTTCCTGGCGTATGGCTTCGGCTCGATCCAGCAGGGAATTTGGGAGGGCAAGCCGTGGACCTCCGTGCTTAAATATCTGCTCGATTCCGCTCTCTACGCCGGAGCCTCGGCCCTGACGTTTTGGTGGCTGTGGCCGTGAGCGACACCTCCCGCGTCGCACCCGCCCGAATCGATCCAGCGGAGCCACGTCCGGCGACGCCGATTCAACCGAGTCGCGCGGCGTTCACCGCACCGAAAACCGCAGCAACCGCCCGGAGAATTTGAACTCTCCCAGCCACAGGTAATTTCCATCGAACGCCGGCACTCCCGGCCAGAACAGCTCGCGGTCCGTCGCCCGCGGCGCCGCGGCCGGACTGGGATCGCCCAGCACCACGTCCGGATTGCGCCCCGCCACCGCGTCCTCCACCCGGCGCCACGCGTGGACCTGATTGAAATTCGTGTTGGCGATGAACAACTGACCCTTGGCCACGCACGCCCCCTGCGGCAGGTTGAAGCGGCCCTGCCCGCCAATGACCATCCCGCTCGCGTTCGCCGCGAGCTTCGCCACCTCGAACGCCGTCACCGACTGCCGTTCGGTCTGTGTCGCCACCAGCCACGTGCCGTCACTCGACAGCCGCGTCACGCCGGGTACCTCGAGCGTCGCAAACGGCTCGGAATTTGCCGCCGGCAGTCCACGCCAGACGTAGACTTTTCCCGCCTGGAAATCGGCGACATACAGGTTTGCGGCATCGAGGGCCACGCCGCGAATCTCGCGAAACACGACGGATCCGATCCGGTCCCGGTAATTGATCTCCGGCATTTCGCCGGCCCGCGGCGCGTTCTTCCAGCCCATGATCTGGCGCTGGCCGGCCAGCACCAGGGTGTCGCCGCTCAGCGCATTGTCCCACGGCGCAAACGGCAGCGTGTACCGCCAGTCGGGCTTCGCCGCACTTTCGTCCGGGATCCGGTTCCACACCGAGAGGGTGCGATCGAAGTCGGACGACACGAACAGCCGCGCGCCATCGGTCGCCGGCACGGGATTCGTGATGAAGAAAGTCGTCGTGAGCGTGTTCACCTCGAGACCCGGACTGCCGACCACGAAGTCCGGTCGCGCCGTCTTGTTCGTTGGAAGGGAGCGGTAACCGGTGACGCGGTTGTCGTTGTACGCGACAACGTAGGTCCGCCCGAGCGCCAAGGCCACGCCGCTGCCGTCGCCGCCATGATAACTGTACCCATCGACGATGAGCGCGGGCGCCGTCGCCGCTGTATCCGGAATTCCATTCCAGAGGTTCAGGTTACGGCCGAGCACCACGAGTTTCCCGTCGGCATTCATGGCCCCCTGCATCCACGGCCCGTTCGCATCGCTCGGCTCGCGCAGGAAATAATCGTAGCGGCGCGCGCTGGTCGGAAACGTTTTCCACACCCAGTTGCCCACCTCGTTGCCGTTCGCGTTGTGGTCGCCCACCATGAGGAAACTGCCATCACTCGTGATCGTGCGCGGCGTGCCGATCGCTGGATCCGCCAGCGTGAAATCCGGCGGCGTGTTCGCGTTGCCGGGGAACGACGACCACACGAGAATCGCCCGGACCGGAGGTCCGCCGTTCGCGGTCGGCCCGCCACCGGTCGAACTCGCCACCAGCCGCGTGCCGTCCGTCCACACGCCCCACGGCCAGCGCAGCGATGAGTGACGGATCTCGAAGTCGGCCGGCTGGCCGTTGCGCACCGGCGCCTCGCGCCACACCAGCAGGCGGTCGTTGTAGGTGTCGGCCACGACGACCCGGCCGCCCGCACTGACGCTCACCTGCCCGGGCCAGTTCAGCTGGTGCAACCCGGTGCCCGGCACATTCGCGTTGAGCGTCGCCTGTCCGAGCACGAAATCGGGCGGAGTGTTGCCGTCCGGCGCACGCAGCCATACGAGTACGCGGTTGTTGTGGCCATCCGAGACATAGAGGCGCGTGCCGTCGCTCGCGATTCCCCGCGGGTGGTTGAACTGGAGCGGCCCGCCCGACTCGCCGAAACCGAATCCGCTCAGCATCAGGTCCGCGCTCTGGCCGCTGGCGAGCCAGCCCGTGAGCCCGCCCGGCGCCGTCCGATAGGTGCTGCTGACCGCGGTCGCTTGCACGTTGTTCGACCCGCCTCCGCCCGAGCCCGATCCACCCGGAGGCCGCGCCGGTCCCGGCGTCGAGACTGGCGCGATCTCATAGATCTCGATCAACGCCACTCCGGTCGGCGGGCCGACCCCGGAAACCTGGGCCGTATAGCTGCCGGGCGGAACCGACAGCAGCAACGCCGCATCCCGCGAATTCGGATCGAGGGGAAACGCCCCAGCGCTCGCCGCCGCCTCCTGAATGCCGGTCGACGTCAGGCCGCCGCTCTGGGCGGCCCAATTGTCGTTGGCGGCGATGACCGCGGCCCCGCTGAATACCTCCACGCGCGGATCGGCGAGGAGGCCGGACACGCTAAAGCGCGCCAGCGAGGGTCCCACCGCGCGGACGAGCAGGCGTTGGCTGCCGGTCCCGGCAATCGTGAAACCCGCGATCAAGACATCGACGCCCGCGCCAATTTCGGTGCGCGCCGAAACATTGCTCAGACGTGATCCCGCGGCGAGTGCGTTGGGATCCGCATCGTAAATCTCGGCGAGGGCCGTGCCCGCCGTGCCGCCAACACCCGCGACCTGCATCGTGTAACCGCCGGTCGGCAGCGTGGCCAGCGCCGCGGCGTCCCGGCTGCCGGCCGCGAGCGGAAACGCGCCGAACCGGGCCGCTGCCGCCGCGATCTCACCGGCTTCGGTCCCGACCGCGGACCAGTTGTCGTTCTCCGCCGTCCGATTTGGGCCGGAGTAAAGTTCGAGCCTGGCATCGACCAACGCCCCCGCCAGACTGAACGGCGGTGCGATGAGCGCCGGACCGATGCCGCGGATCAACAGCGGCTTCGTTCCAATCCCCGTGAGCGTGAAGCCGGCGATCAACACGCCCGCCCCGCTGCCAGACCGCGCGCGGACGGAGACGTTGACCAAACGTGACGTGGTCGGACCGGGCGTCCCCGCGGGCGGCGGCTGACCCGTGCCGGAAAATGTCAGCGTGAGCGGGACCGCGGCACTCGCGGCGTCCGCGTTGGCCGCCCGGATGGAAAACGTAAACGTTCCGGCTGCAGACGGCGTGCCGGAGATGACGCCAGTCGCGGGATCCAAAACGAGGCCCGCGGGCAGGCCACCGGTAGCGACCCGAAAATAATCCGCCGAATTCGTGGCGGTGACTTGAAGTGAGAAAACCGCTCCGACCGTTCCGGTCGCGGACGCGGGACTCGTCACGCTCGGCGCGGCCAGCGCCGGCGCGGTCGCGCTATGGAGATCGATTGGGCCGCCGGCAGAGGCCCCCGCGCCGAAATACATCCGGTAGCCGCCGCCCGGCAACGCGACCACATCGGGATCGATCTTTGCCTCCGTGTTGTTCGTGACGCCGATCAAGTCGTAGGGTGCAAAATGAAACGTGCGTCCGTCATCGGACACCGCCGCCCGGATCCGCTGGTTGCCAATGCCGGTGGGAATGGTCGCAGGGATGATGGCGGCAAACATCCGCAGGTGTCCGGCGGGAGTCCGGATGAGGTCGGGATCAACATAACGCTCGCCCGCGGCGAGCCCGGTCACGCTGAGCCGCCCTTCGCGCGTCCAGGTGCGCCCGCGATCGGTCGTGGTCGCACTCGCCACCACGTCGCCACGGACCACGTAATACAGGCGCCAAAGGCCGGCGTCGAAGGCGACCAGCTCGGGCACGCTCATGAATCCGGCTTCCTCGGCAATGGGTGTCAGCACGGGCGTCGGATCCGCCGCCCACGCGAGGCCGTCGGTCGAAGTCGCCCGATAGAGGCCCACGACTACGGACTGATTCGCGAGAGCGACCCGTTCGAAAATCATCACGTAGCCCGGCCCATCCGCAAGCACCGCGGGATTGCGGTCGAAGAACCCGGGCGGCGTGACCAGCCCATTCAGCGGCCGCGCGGCCGAAAATGTCAGGCCATCCGGCGACGTGCGGTAGACATTGCCGTGATAGTAGTGGCGCCACGCGCCGTCGGGGAGCGGCAAGGTGCAGGTCGACGTCAGGTTGGTGCTGCGCACGCCCGGCTCGACGGTCCACGTGTCGGCGTGCAGCTCCGGTGCGGTGGCCGCCAGAGCCAGGACAGCGACGCGAACGAAGGTGGGCGGACAAAGTCGGTGCATGAGATTCGACGGAGACGACAGTTTGCCGCGAAAGAGGTTCAACCGGGAGAATTGTCCAACAGCGTTCTAGTCAGAAGGTCGGACGCGGCTTTAGCCCGCATGATTCGCACCGCGACCTCTGGCCGCAACCAAAGGCGCATGGGCAAACTTCACCACGGATTTCACGGATGGGCACGGATAGAGGCGGGGTTTGCCCCTCGACAGGGCTCCGTGTCCTCGGTGACTCATGCCTTGGCTTCATTCAGGTGTGAATTTTCCAGGTTAGCGAATTTCGACATGACTCGGGATGAGGAAGGGGTGGCGTGATGCAAGCGTCACCCGTTCGAAGATTTGTCTAGCGTCAAGCGGGCGGGATCAGGGCGGGGTCAGGGCTTTTTCCAGTGCGGTCTCGAGTCTGTTCCCGGTCGAGGTCCAGAGGATCGCCGCGACGTTGCCGTCGCGGTCGATCACGCCATAGGGCGACAGGGAAAGCGCGCCCGCGTAGGCCACGAACAGTTCGCCGCGCGGGCCTTTGCCGTCGAAGAGCTGGGGCCACGCGAGGCCGTGGACCTTGAGGAACCCGGCGGCCTTGTCCCGCTCGCTGGCCGGGTTCTCGCAGATTCCGACGATCTCCAGGCCGCGGCCGTGATACTTTTCGTAGATGGCGCGCAACGCCTCGAACACGCGTGGTTTGGTCTCGGTCGACCAGAAATGCAACAGCACCACCTTGCCGTGGTAGTCGCCGCTGGACACGGGCCGGTCGGTCAGCAGATCCGCGCCGGAGAAATCCGGAGCGGGCGCCCCCACCTTCACCCGTTGCCGGTTCTCCTCCACGGCGCGCGCGTGGTCCGCGGCCAGCTTTTCCACCTCGGCCGCCTGCCGTTGCAGCGCCGCGGGGGTGGCGGGGTCCCAGCGGCACCACACTTCGCCGGAGGAGACAAACGGCACCACCAGGAAGACGCCGCCCACGGTACGGGCCGTGCCGTGCGCATAAAGCCGGCCGTCGGCCGCGCGCCAGAGCCGAAGGGTCATCGTCTCGTTTTGCGCGACGAGCAAGATTCCGCCCGCGGCAAAACCGCCGCGGCGCAACACGCAGGTTCCGGTGTCTTTTTCGAATTCAACCTCCAGAGCAGCCCGGTGGATGACTTCGGCGGCGACCCGCGTGATCACCTCCAGATGCGTGCCGTCGATCGCCCGCAGCTCGATGGTGGCGTTGCGATCCGGCCGCCGGCGCTCGGGCACCGGCTTGCCGTTCACCATTTCGGAATAAAGGAACGAGGAGAGCTTGGCGCGGCTGACGGTGCCATCGCGCGCGAAGTGCCGCGCATCGAGTTGGTCTCCGCGGTCCACATACACCCCCGCGAGGGTTGCGGCGGGTGCGCCGGGTTTCGGCACGGCGGTCTGCCACTCGGGCGGCAAGGCGGCCTGCTCGACCCGAGCGGAATTGACGCAGCCGGCCAGGCCGAGGAGCGCGCTCGCCGCCGGGAAAATCAGGAGTCGGGTTCTCATGGGGTGGAAACGCGCCAGAAAGGGAGAGTGCGGGTGCGGCCGATGAGGTCAAACCACTCTCAAGAATCTGGATTTTGCAAAACGTTGCGACGAGCGTCTGACAGACCCAGGGCGTCATGGCATCAGGCTGATCGGTGGTTTGGTAGCTGCGTTCATCTGCGACATCCCGCTCGGCTCCGCTCCGGGCCTGAGCCTGTCGAATGGCTGCGGTTGGTTTGGCCCCGACGATTTCCCACAAAGTGAACACTCGCTCTTTACGGCGAAGCGCAAATGCAGTTCATCCTTGGATGATGATGGTCCGCCCCGCTCCGTTCCTGGCACTCATGCTGGCCGCCGCGTTGCTCCGCGCGCAGGCGCTGCCGGCGGAAAACAACCCGCCCGCCGTGGCGGTCGAGGGACAGCCGCTCGCCGCCAATGTGCAACGCCTGATGGATGCGCTCGATCAGGCGGGCGCACCGCTGCCCGCGGCACTGCGCGTTGAGCTCACGCAGGCCGCCGCCGACCGCGACGCGCCGAAGCTGCAAGCGTTGCTGGACAGTCGCGTGCTGCTCGTCGTGCACCTCAACCCGGAGGCGCGCGTCAAGATCGCGCGCGGACCGGCGCCGGCCCGATTGCAGCAGGCCGGCTACACCCCCGTGCTCGTCAAAGTGATCAACGAGAGCGGCGGGACGCAGTCGTTGCGCCTCGGCAGCCCGCAGGCGGGCCCCGTGTATGCCGGGATGTCGAAGCTGTCCGGCGATCGCATGCAGCAGCACCACTTGCGCGAGAACGAAAACACCGCGCGTCGCACGGACCGGTTTCTCGAAGTGGAAATGGTCACGACGCCGCCGATGGCGACGTCGCTCAGCGGCCTGGCGGTCGAGTATGCGATCGCGCTGATCTATGCGCACGAGGCCGGCCGCCGCGAGGCGACGCTGACCTGCGATGCGGGCCAGGGGACGCAGGATCTCGGGTTTCGCGCAGAGGTGCCGGTGCTCTTCGACGTGCGGCCGGCAGTGGCCGTCAAGCTCACGGTGCGGGATCACGATGGCACGCCGACCACGGGACGATTCCTGTTTGTTGACCGGCAGGGCCACGTGTTTCCCCCGCAGGCCAAGCGGCTCGCGCCGGATTTATTTTTTCAGCGGCACATTTATCGCGCCGATGGCGAGACGGTGCTGCTGCCGCCGGGCGAGCTCACGATGTTCCATGGGCGCGGGCCGGAATATCGCTGGGTCAAGCGCGCGGTAACGGTGCCCGTGTCGGGCGACCCGCGGCCCGGGATTGCCGTGCAGCTCGAGCGCTGGGTCAATCCGGCGGCACGCGGATTCTACAGCGGCGACCACCACATCCATGCGGCGGGCTGCGCGCATTACACCTCACCGACCGAGGGCGTCGATCCGGCGGACATGTTTCGCCAGGTGAAGGGCGAGGCGCTGAATGTCGGCAGTGTGCTGACCTGGGGGCCGGGCTTCGATCATCAACAGCAGTTCTTCGCCCCGGCGGCCGACACGCTGAGCGAACCGATGACGGTGATGAAATACGACATTGAGGTCAGCGGGTTCGGCTCGCAGGCGCTCGGGCACGTCTGCCTGCTCAACCTGAAGGAGCAGATCTACCCGGGTGCCACTGGCAGCAAGGGTTGGCCGACGTGGACGTTGCCGGTGCTGCGCTGGACGAAGGCGCAAGGCGGCGTGGGCGGCTACGCGCATTCCGGCAGCGGCCTGCAGATCAACCCCGCGGCGGCGACCGCGCGGTTGCTGGAGCAGCTCGACACCAACCAGGATGGCCGGCTCGATCCGGCGGAGGCCGCGCGCGGGCTCCTCCCGGAGACGTTCGCCGCGACCGACGCGAATCGCGACGGCGTGTTGACCGACGTCGAGCTGAAGGAGAGCCATGATCGGGCGGACGATCGGCTGCCAAATCTGGCGATCCCGGAGCTTAATAGTGTCGGCGCGCAGGAGATTTTCGTGACGGCCGCGCTCGGGGCCTGCGATTTCATCAGCACGATGGACACCGATCGCATCCGCGAATGGAACGCGTGGTATCACCTGATGAACTGCGGCCTGCCCGTGAAGGCGAGCGGCGAGACCGACTTCCCCTGCATGAGCGGCACCCGCGTGGGCCAGGGCCGCAGCTATGTGCACCTCGGGCCGCAAACGCGGCTCGACTACGCGGCGTGGTGCGAAGGCGTGGCCCGCGGTCGCAGCTACGTCAGCGACGGCTACGCGCACGCGTTGGATTTTCGCGTGAACGGCCGGACATCCGGCGACGAGCTCGCGCGGCCGACGCCGGGGGCCGTGACGGTGCGCGCCGTGGTGGCTTTCTCGCCGGAGACGCCGCTTGAGCCCGTTTACGGCGGCGTGATCCCCGTGGGCGGCCCGCGCTTCGTGGGCGACACCGTGATCATGCGTCCGGTGCAATCGCCCGACCCGGTCCATGCCCGTGGCGCTCGTCTGGTGGAGGTGGTCGTGAACGGTCGCGTGGTCTCGAGCCGCGAAGTGGCGGCCGACGGAGCCGAACACGCGATCGAGTTTTCCGTGCCGATCGAGCGCAGCAGCTGGGTGGCGGTGCGCCAGTTTCCGCAGCTGCACACGAATCCCGTCAACGTGATCGTCGGCGGTCAGCCGATTCGAGCCTCCCGCGAGAGCGCGCTGTGGGCGCTCCGCTGCATCGATCAACTCTGGCGGGTGCGGGCGCGGCAGATCGCGGCGAACGAACGCGGCGACGCGGAAAAAGCCTACGAGGAAGCGCGCGCCATTTATCGGAAAATCGCGAGCGAGGCCCCGGCGGAGCGATGAACCGAGCGAGGCCGCGCGTCAGACCACGGGACTCTTCCGAAACATGACCTGCTTACAACCCCTTCGGGCGGTCAAGGAGCGATACTTGTTTCGCTGCGAGATTTCATTGTTCCCGCCCTCGGAATCTGACCACGGATTACACTGCTGGGCACGGATGAACCCCGGAAACCCGGCGCTGCCCCATGGCAATGAGACGCTGCGCAGGTTCGGCGCGAAGGGCTTCGTCGAATCGGTCGGCGGCGGCGCGCGCACCCGCCTCGTAACCGCGAAGGACGTCATCGAGCCGCTCAGTCGCGCGGGTTCCGGGGCGGGAGACTATTTCGATTTTGTCACCGCCCATCTCGCCACGGGCGCCGCGACGGCGCCCTACCCCACCCACGAGATCTTCTGCAGCCGCGTGGCGAGTTCCACATCCTTCGCCGTCACCTTGTCGCCGGCATCGTGCGTGGTGAGCCGGATGGCGACGCGCTGGTAGATATTCGTCCATTCGGGGTGGTGGTTCAGCGCTTCGGCTTCAAACCCGGCGCGCACCATGAAGCTCAGCGCCTCGCGAAATGAGCCGAAGACAAACGTCTTCCCCAGCGCATCACGCTCCAGGCTCCACCCGGGCAACTTGGTCAAAGCCGTCGAGATTTCGTCGGAGTTCAGGGGAGTACTCATGGCGGCAACGTGGCTGGCATCGCGGGTACGTCAAACCGTTCGGCATTCGGGCGGAGCCTTCGGACCCGCGAAGGTGGCTTGTCAAGCCGCGCGCCGGCACCCAACGTCTCCCCGCTTCATGCCAGCACCCGCCGACAACATCCCGCCCCACATCGCAATCATCATGGATGGCACCGGTCGCTGGGCCACGCAACGCGGGCTGCCACGGATCGAGGGCCATCGCCGCGGGGTCGAGACCGTGCGCACGACCACCTTCGCCGCCCGCGACCTCGGCGTGCGCATGCTGACGCTCTACGCCTTCTCGATCGAAAACTGGAAACGCCCGGAGGACGAGGTGGGCGCGCTGATGGGGCTGCTCGAATATTACCTGAAGAAGGAGCTGGAGACGTTTGTGCGTGACCACGTGCGGCTGCGTACCATCGGGCGCACCGGGGAATTGCCCGCGGGCGTCCAAAAAATCCTCCGCACCACGGTGGAGGCGACCAAACATTTCACGGACTACACCCTCGTGCTCGCGTTGAATTACGGCTCCCGCACCGAGACGGTGGACGCCGCCCGCGCCTATGCCGCCGCCGTGGCGGCCGGCCAGGAAAAGCTCAACAACGGCTCGTGGGAGAGCTTCAGCCGCTATCTCTACACCGCGGACATGCCCGAGCCGGACCTGGTGATCCGCACCTCGGGGGAGAAACGCATCAGCAATTTTCTCCTGTTGCAGGCGGCGTACGCGGAGTTCGTCTTCACGCCGGTGTTGTGGCCCGACTTCACGAAAGCGGATCTGACGGCGGCGATTGCGGAATTTAGCCGGCGCGAGCGACGGTTTGGGCAGACGAGCCAGCAGTTGAAACCGGCGGCGGCGAAGCCGGCGGCACGTGGTTGAGCCCGGCTCGCCTACTTCCATGGGCAAACGCATCATCAGCACCGTCCTCTTGTGGAGCATTGTCGGCGCGGTGCTGTGGTTCTTCCGCACTCCCGGTGCGCTGGTCCTGATCACGCTCATCTCGGTGCTGACGTTGCGCGAATTCTACGTGCTGATGCATGGCGCGGGTTATGATCCGTTCGACCGGTTTGGCATGACCTTCGGCGCGGCCATCACGCTCGCGCCGTGGCTGCGGGCCGAGTTTGGCTGGCCGACCGGCCTCTTCCTCCCGCTGGCCGTGGTGGTTTTCGCCGTGCGTTTGCTCGGCGAGCGCACGCCCGAGACGCGCGTGGAGTCGCTCGCGTCGACCTTGTTTGGCATCGTGTACGTCGCCGTGATGCTGGGTTACGTGGTCGCCATCATCACCCCGCTGCCCGGCGACACCGTTTCGGCCAACGGCCGGCTGCTGCTGGCGCTCTGGCTCGTGGCGGTCGCGAAATTCTGCGACATGGGCGCCCTGCTCACGGGGTTGAGCATCGGCCGCCACAAAATGTCGCCCCACATCAGCCCGAAAAAAACCTGGGAGGGCGCGATCGGCGGCGTCTGCTTTTCGATGGGAATCGGGGCCCTGATCGCGTGGTTCGCCCGCGACGTGTTTCCCCCGCACATGACACCGGCGGTCGCGGCCTTGATCGCGGCACCCATCGGCATGATCGGCATCGTGGCGGATCTGGTCGAATCGATCATCAAGCGGCGCGCCAACCTCAAGGATTCGGGCGCCACCATTCCCGGCATCGGCGGGATGTTCGATCTGAGCGACAGCATCATCTTGGTCGCGCCGGTCGGGTATTTCCTGTTCCGGCTGCCGTAAAAACATGCGGCCTAAACGCATCGTCCTGCTGGGCGCGACGGGCTCGATCGGCGAAAACACGCTGCGGGTCATCGCGGCGCATCCCGACAAGCTCGAGCTCGTCGGCATCGCGGCGCGCGCCAACTGGGAAAAACTCGCCGCGATCGCGCGCCAGTTTGGCGTGCGTCAGGTCGGGGTGTTTGACAACGGCGCCTTCGCGGCCGCCCGCACCAACCTCGCGGCGTTTCCCGCCGGCACGCGCTTGGTCGGCGGGCTCGCCGGTCTCAACGAACTCGCCGGCCTGCCCGGGGCCGACACCGTGCTCGTCGCCGTCGTCGGCACCACCGGGCTCGAACCGGCGCTCACCGCCCTCGCCGCCGGCAAAAATCTCGCGCTCGCTTCGAAGGAGCTGCTCGTGCTGGCCGGAAAATTTGTGATGGCCGAGGCCCGCCGCCATGGCGGAAAACTCCTGCCCGTCGACAGTGAGCACAACGCCGTGTTTCAATGCCTCGAGGGCCATCCGACCGCCGGGGTGAAGCGCATCGTGCTCACGGCCAGCGGCGGGGCGTTTCGCGACTGGCCCGCGGCGCGGCTGGCCCACGTCACGCCGGCCGATGCCCTCCAGCACCCCAACTGGGCGATGGGGCCAAAGATCACCGTCGATTCCGCCACCCTCGCCAACAAGGGCCTCGAGCTGATCGAGGCGCAGTGGCTGTTCGGCCTGCAGCCGGCCCAATGCACCGCGGTGCTCCATCCGCAAAGCATCGTGCATTGCCTCGTGGAGTTCAACGACGGTGCCATGCTCGCGCAGCTCTGCCCGCCCTCGATGACCTTTCCGATCCAGCACGCCCTCCTGCACCCGGCGCGGGCCCCCGGGGTCGAGTCCGCCCTCGATCTCACCCGGTTCATCGGGCTCGAATTCCGGCCAATCGACGAATCCCGTTTTCCCCTGCTGCGCCTGGCCCGGCAAACCATGGTCGCCGGCGGCGTGGCTCCCGCGGTGTTTAATGCCGCCAACGAGGTGGCGGTCGGCGCCTTCCTCGGCGCCAGCATTCCGTTCCTTGCGATTCCCCAGGTCGTGGAACACACTCTCGGCGCCATCAATAACTTTGAACCTTCAGACCTGCCCGCGGTCATCGCCCTCGACGCCGAATCCCGCCGGATCGCCTCCTCCCAACTTTCCGCCTTCGCTCTATAATTTTCCCCGCCGTGGCTTCCGATCTTCTGCTCTCCCTCGTCTCCAACGTCTGGTCGCTCTTTCTCGTCGTGCTGTTTTTCGGCGGATCGATCTTCGTGCACGAGCTCGGCCACTTCCTCGCCGCCCGCCGCCGGGGTGCCGTCGTCGAACGGTTCTCCATCGGCTTCGGCCCTCCCATCTGGTCCAAACGCGGCCGGGACGGCGTCGAATACCGTATCGCCTGGTTCCCGCTCGGCGGCTATGTGCTCCTGCCCCAGCTCGCCGACCTCGGCACGGTGGAGGGCGAAAGCGCCACCGATGTCACGAAACTCCCGCCCGTCAGCTACGCGACCAAGATGATCGTCTTCGTCGCAGGCGCGGTCTTCAACATCATCTTCGCGTTCCTGCTCGCCTGCATTGTCTGGATGATGGGCCAGCCGGTGAGCAGCGACATGGTCTCCACGCGCATCGGCTACGTCGCCCGCACGCTCGACCTGCCCGATGGCACCAAGGTCCCCAGCCCGGCCGTCGAGGCTGGCCTGCGGGTGGGCGATCTCGTCCGGTCCATCGACCACGCGCCCGTGAACAGCTGGAGCGACATCCAAAATTCGCTCGTGCTCGGCTCGGGGCGCTCCGCTTCAGGCGAACGCCAGGTCACATTTGCGCTCGAGCGCGACGGCCAGCCGCTCGAAATCCTCGTCAATCCCCGCCTCGCCGGAGATGAAAAAATCCGCCGCGTCGGCATCGGCCCGGGCTTCGAGCTCATCGTGCAGGACGTTGGGCGCGGCTCCGTGGGGGAAAAGGCCGGCTTCAAGGCGAACGACGAAATCCTGCGCTTCGACGACGCCCTGATCATCAACGATGCCACCATGCGCCAATACCTCGAGGCCGCGACCACCCGCACCGTGGCCGCGACCGTCCGCCGCCAGGGCCAGACCGTCGCGCTGGCCATTCCGCCGCGACCCGACGCCAAGCCCGGCAACCTGCTCGGCCTCACGCTGCGCACGGGGTATCAGATCGTCCACGTCTCCCCGTTCACCCAGATCGCCGATGTCGTCCGCTGGACCCTCCGCACCTTGCGCAGCTTGATCAGCCCGAGTTCCGACATTGGCCTTACGAAAATGTCGGGACCGGTCGGCATCGTGCGCATTCTGCATACGGCCGCGGAAATTGGCATCCGCGCGGTGCTCATGATCACCATTTTGCTCAACGTGAATCTGGCGATCTTCAATTTGCTCCCGCTCCCCGTGCTCGACGGCGGGCAGATGCTGTTCGCCACCCTCGGCCGGCTGCGCGGGCGCGCCCTGCCAGTGAATTTCATCATGACCGCCCAGAGCGTGTTTTTCGTGCTGCTGCTCTCGATGGTCGCCTACGTCACGATCTTTTCAGATGTGCCGCGCATGATCCGCGAACGCCGCGCCGACCGCGCCGCCGAGGCCGCGGCCGCACCCCCTCCGGCCCCCGCTCCCGCTCCCGCGAAGTGATGGGTTCGGGATTGCCCGGGCCCAAGGTGCCGCTCGACAAAGTACGCCGGAAGTTCCGGGCATGGGCGACCACGTAATTCCCGGCGCGCAGACGGATCGCGACTTGGAGGTTGTCGGAAAAATCATTCGGAGGGCGCCGCTTCGTCGGCGCCGCGAATGAAAAAATCGGCTGCGACGAAGCGCAGCCCTCCGAATAACATGCGTCGCCCAGACCTCGTCCGACGCCCTCTTGGAGCAGATCGTGCGCTGCCTCGCGCAAGAGAATCCGGCGGCGGCCGGACGGCTCGTTCATGCGTTGCTCGACGACGCGCTCACGCTGACGCACCTGCCCGGTCGCGGTGTGGCGATGGGACGAACGCATTGGCCTGAAATTCCAGATTCGAGCTGCCAGATAGCAAGATTTCCGCCTCCGCCCCGTCGCTCTCCCCGCTCGCCAAACTCCGCTTCACCCGTTTCATTCGCCCATCCGGCAATCGCCCTCCCGCCATGTCCTACTGCGCCTCGCGTTTCCACACCATCCGCCGCCCCACCGTCGAAGTGAAGATCGGCGCGGTCGGCATCGGCGGAAATCATCCCATCCGGCTGCAGTCGATGACCACCAGCGATACGCAGGATGTCGCCGCCACGGTCGCCCAGTCGATCGCCCTCGCCGAGGTCGGCTGCGAAATCGTCCGCATCACCGCGCCCAACGTCGTCGCCGCGCAATGCCTCCGGGAGATCCGCGCCAAATTCACCGCGGCCGGTTTCGGCCACATCCCGCTCGTCGCCGACATCCACTTCCTGCCGAGCGCCGCGATGGAGGCCGTCGAGCACGTGGAGAAAATCCGCATCAATCCCGGCAATTACGCCGACAAGAAAAAATTCGCCGTCCGCGAATATTCCGACGCCGATTACGACTCTGAACTGCAGCGCCTGCACGACTCGTTTACCCCGCTCGTGCTGCGGTGCAAGGAGCTCGGCCGCGCGCTGCGCGTGGGCACGAACCACGGCTCGCTGAGCGATCGCCTCATGAACCGTTACGGCGACACGCCGCTCGGAATGGTCGAGAGCGCCCTGGAATTTCTCCGCATCGCCGAGGCGCACTCCTTCCGCGCCCTCATCCTTTCGATGAAGTCGTCGAACCCCAAGGTGATGATCCAGGCGTACCGGCTCCTCGTCGAACGCCTGGCGCGGGAGAACATGCCCTACCCGCTCCACCTCGGCGTCACCGAGGCCGGCGACGGCGAAGACGGCCGCATCAAAAGCGCGATCGGCATCGGCTCGCTCCTCCTTGACGGGCTGGGTGACACGATCCGCGTGTCGCTGACCGAGGACAGCGTCTACGAGATTCCCGTGGCCCGCGCGATCGCGGACAAGGCGATGGCGCTGTGGCGCACCGCGCCACCGCGACTGTCCCCTGCCCAGGGATCAATGCCCAATGGGCGGCCGGCGGCCGAACCAAACCCAAGTTTGCCGGTTTCGATCTTCGGTCACTCCGACCGCATCGATCCGTATCATTTCACGAAACGCGAGACGACCTCGCTCGCGCTCGGTCCCCATGCCGCCATCGGTACCGCCCACCCCCCGCGGGTGATCGTGCGCCTCGCTTCCGTCGGCCAGCTCGCCGACGCCGCGCAACAACTCGCCGCCTCAAAACTGAAAGACACTCCCGCCGAAGGCCTGCTCGTGCCGGTCGCGACCCCCGGGGATCTCGCCGCACTCTGCGAGGCCGCGGCCCGCACGCCGCTGCCGGTGGAGTTTCTCGCGCTGGAACTGGCGCCGGTGCTGACCCCGGACATCCTCCAGCCGCTCCTCGCCCTGAGTCGCGGGCGCCTGCTGCTCGTGCGCCCGTTCGCCGGCGCGGAGGCGGAGCAACTTTCCGCGTTCGCCGCGCTGGTGCGCCACCAGGGACATTTTCTCGCTGCCGAAATTGCGCCGGCCGACTTTGGCGCACTCGCCGAACCGCTGCGCCGGCTCGGCGACGCGAATCTCGTTTTCACCTTGTCCACGACGGTCGCCAGCGCCGCGCACGCCACCGGCGCCTACCGCCAGCTGGCCGAGGCCCTGCATCAGCTCGGCTCGCGCGCGCCCATCTGGATTCGCAACACCGCCGCCACCGCGGTGCGCAGCGAAAATAGTTTTCTCTCAAAATTGCTCGAGGCTTCCTTCCTCACCGGCGGTCTGCTCTGCGACGGCCTCGGCAACTTGGTCAGCATCGAGACGGAAATGGATCCGGTGCGCGCCACCCGGCTGACCTACAACGTCCTGCAGGGCGCCGGGGCGCGCATCTCGAAAACGGAGTTCGTCGCCTGCCCGAGCTGTGGGCGCACGCTCTTCGATCTGCAGACCACCACCCAGCGCATCCGCGCGCAGACCGGTCACCTCAAGGGCGTGAAGCTCGCCATCATGGGCTGCATCGTCAACGGCCCCGGCGAAATGGCCGACGCGGATTTCGGCTACGTCGGTGGCGCTCCCGGCAAGATCAACCTCTACGTTGGGAAAAATTGCGTGCAGTACAATCTCCCGCAGGCCGAGGCCGACGCCCGGCTGATCGCGCTGATCAAAGAGCACGGAAAGTGGGTCGAGCCGGGTGAGGCGCACCTGTAGCCCGAACAATTCCCCACTCGGGAACCGCAACCCTACCAGGCCAAACGGGCTTCCTCGTTCTCGTAATCTTTCCTCGTTCTCGACGGATTGAGAGACCGGGGAACGGGAACGATTGGTGCCTTTCGAAATCGCGGCAAAACAGGCTCGCGCCGCACCGCAGCCGGCCGATCTCCCCTCGCGGCGTATTCGAAAAATCCTGCATCGTCACCGTATCGTAACCTTCAGCACCGCCGCCAGGCGGCTTCCCAAGCCGTCCGCCAGCCAACGTAGTTTTGGCGATATTACGCGTTTTCCGCCGCCTTTTTCGACGCCTAAATCCCGCCGCGGGTGGCAATAGAAAAATCAGAAAACTTATGCCCAAAAAAGCTGTGAACAAGTTGTGGGAAAGTTCGCCTTGAAATGATTTTTTTCATCGCAGTTACTCAGCCTTCGTTCAGCTCTCAGTCGCGTTCGAATTGTTCTTTCCCATGTCGCTTGAGCCCCAGCTCGGTGGCGCCTGCTGTAACACCAGTTAGTAAATACTAGCTATCAATAAGTTATGAATCACTTCATAGGAGCCGGGCTCCAGCTTGATGGCAGTCCACGATTTTTGTTACCGCAAGACGACGCGAGGAAGGGCCCGAATGCCATGTCGAGGAGCCGTTCGCCGGCGCAATGTGAATAAATCCGCCATCTCCAGCCCGTCCATGCCCTCCCTGTCCCTCGCTCCCAGCCTCTGGGAAACCGTGAAATGCGACTTCAAGTCGTTGTTTCCGGAGGATGTCTTCCAAATGTGGTTTGAGCCCGTGGTTTGCCTCGAGACCACCGCCGACAGCCTGACGCTGGGCGTGCCCAACGACTTCGCCGCGATTTGGATTCATGACAATTATCTCGACCTGATCACGCAGCGGCTGCGCCTGAACGCCGGCCGGATGGTCAACGTGAAGCTGCGCAAGGTCGACTCCACCAGCCGACCCGCCACCACCCCCCGCACTTCAGCGGAGAGCACGCCCCCGGCCGCCCGCTCCCGGGCCGCTGCGCCGCGCCGCGCCGCGCGCTACGACGAACGCGGCCCCGCCGCCGGCACCCTCAACCCCCGCAATACGTTCGAGACTTTTGTCGTCGGCTCCAACAACCAGATGGCGCACGCCGCCGCGATGGCCGTCGCCCAGGCCCCCGCCCAGGCCTACAATCCGCTTTTCCTCTACGGCGAAACCGGCCTCGGCAAGACCCACCTGGTCCACGCGATCGGCCACGCCATTCTCCGCGCCAACCCCGATGCCCGGGTCGCCTATCTCTCAACCGAAAAATTCACCAACGAGTTCATCCAGGGGCTGCAGGAGAACAGCCTCACGAAATTCCGCCAGCGCTACCGGCACGTCGATGTGCTGCTGCTCGACGACGTCCAGTTTCTCACCGGCAAGGAACGCATCCAGGAGGAGTTCTTCCACACCTTCAACGACCTCTTCGAGTCCGGCAAACAGGTCGTCCTCACCAGCGATCGGCGCGCCAGCGAGATTCAGAAACTCGAGTCGCGGCTGGTGTCGCGCTTCGAATGGGGCCTCCCCGCGGACATCCAGGCGCCTGACTTCGAGACCCGCCTCGCCATCATCCGCACCAAGGCCAAGCAGCTCAACTGCACCCTGACCGACCCGATCCTCAGCTTCATCGCCCAGCACATCACCAAGAACATCCGCCGGCTCGAAGGCGCGCTGCTCAAGGTGTCGAGCTACTCCGCTCTCACCAACAAGCCCGTCGACCTCGCGACCGCCGAACGCCTGCTGCACGACGTGCTGATGGAGCAGGCCCAGAATATTCTCACGATCGAGACCATCCAGAAGCGCGTGGCCGATCATTTCCAGATTCGGCACAGCGACATGACGAGCAAGCGCCGGCCCAACAACATCGCGATCCCGCGCCAGATCGCAATGTACATCGCCCGCCTGTTGACCAAGCACTCCTTGCAGGATATCGGCGACGCCTTCGGGGGCCGCGATCACGGCACCGTGATCCACGCCTGCAAGGCGGTCGACAACATGTGCGAGCAGGACGCCACGACGCGTGGCAGTGTCGAGTTCCTCAAGACGCAGCTGTCGAAATAGGTCGAAGTTCCATCGTGGCGGCGAGCGCCAGCGAGTGGATTCAACAGACGACCGTCGCGCCACCCGCTGACAGCGGAGGCGAATTGGTGTTGGGAAACGTCCGCAGGCCGACCCTGTATCCAACTCTCAACGTCGACGAGCCGGCCGCCGGCGAGCCATCCGGGCGGCGCACCCACTCGCCGGATGACGGCGGTTGGTCCGGCGGTTTGGCTTCGACCGCAGGTTCGGATTTGACGCACCCGCATGAGAACCACCGCGGAAAAGGCGGTGTTTTTGAGCTACGCGCGCGAAGACGTGGACGCCACGCGGCGCATCGCGGAAGCGTTGCGCGGACTGGGCGTCGAAGTGTGGTTCGATCAAAACGACTTGCGCGGCGGCGACGCCTGGGATCAGGAAATCCGTCGGCAGATCCACGATTGCGCGTTGTTCGTGCCGATTATCTCGGCCCACACGCAAAACCGGAAGGAGGGTTACTTTCGGCGGGAATGGAAGCAGGCGGTGGAGCGCCTGGAGGACATCGCTGAGGGAGTGCCGTTCCTGGTGCCGGTGTGTGTGGACGACACGCCGGAGCGGTCCGCGCTGGTGCCGCGGGCATTCCTGCAAGTCCAGTGGTCCCGCCTGCCGCACGGCGAGGCGCCCGATGCATTTGTCCGGCGGGTGGCGCAACTGGTCGAGGGCAACGAAGGAGCCCAGGCGCCGCCGCCCCCCTCGCGAAAAAGCCCCGGCGGAGCGCCCGCCGGGTTTAAGCGGGCGACCCGACGGATTCCGGTGTGGGCTTGGGCGGCGGTCATGGCGATCGTTGCCATCGCCGGAGCAGGGGCATGGAAGTGGCTGGGGCCAACCGCCACCGGTTCTCCCGCCCCCCTGCGGCCTCCCGCTGGCCGGCAAAGTCCCGCGACCCCTGCCCCACCGCCCGCTGCCGCGGTGAAACCGCCGGCAGATTTGGCCACCCCGTCTCCCGCCAAATCCGTCGCCGTGCTCGCCTTCGTCAATCTCAGCGAAGACAAGGAAAACGAGCATTTCTCAGACGGAATCAGCGAGGAACTGGCAAATGTGCTGGCGAAGATTCCCGATCTGCGGGTTTCAGCCCGGGCTTCGGCGTTTCATTTCAAGGGCACCAACACTCCGATCTCCGAGATCGCCGCAAAACTCAACGTAGCCTATGTGGTGGAAGGCAGCGTGCAGAGGGTGGGATCCCGGGTGAAGATCTCCGCCCAGCTCAACCATGCGCGCGATGGGTTCCGGATGTGGTCCGACACGTTTACGCGCGAACTGAAGGATATTTTCGCGGTGCAGGATGAGATCGCCGGGCTGATCGCCCAAAATCTCCAGCTCCGGCTCAGCGAGACGCAGCGGGCGACGAAGACCGTCAACCCGGAGGCGCACCGGGCGGTGCTGGAAGGTCGGCATTTTTGGAATTTGCGCACCGACTTTGCGCGGGCGGACGCCGCTTTCAGCCGCGCCATCGAACTCGATCCCCAGTTTGCGGAGGCGCACGCCAGCCTGGCCGACAACTGGGCGAGTCGCGGGTGGTATCGGCTGCTGGCGGGCGAGACGAGCGTGAGCGATGAATTTACCCGGGCCAAAGCCTCGATTCGTCGGGCGCAGGAACTCCTCCTCAACCTGGCCGGACCCTACGCCACCTTGGGGGCCGTGTTGTACAACGAGCGCCGCTTCGCCGAGTCCGAGGAGCAGTTTCAGCGCGCGTTTGCGTTGAACCGCAATTACGCGTGGGCGCACCACTGGCACGGGCATCTCCTCACCACGCGCGGCCGGCCCGACCTTTCGCTCGCCGCGCTTGAACGCGCGCTGGCGCTCGACCCGCTTTCCACAATCTCACTGGCGATTTATTCGTTTCATTTGTACGAGGCGGGCCGGTTCGCCGATGCCCTGGCCGCCATCGCGAAGTCGCTGGTCCTGCGCCCCGAAGGATTCATTCCCCTCCATGCCATCCACGCCCTGATTCTTTCGGCGCTCGGTCGCACGGAGGCGGCGGTGGCGGCGGCGCGGTATGTGATTCGCCATCCGGACCTGCAACCGAGATGGTGGGGCGATGCGCAGGCAATTCACGTCCTGCGGGTCGCGGGATTACGGGCCGAAGCCGCGGCCCATGCCGAACTGATTTTTGGCCGGTTGTCCGCCGACAATATCTTGCGCGGATTTGTCCTCGCCGCCCTGGATCGGCACAGCGAGGCGGTGCCGTACCTGGAGCGGACCATTTCGTCGGGCATCCCCCGCTTCTTCTACTGGCCGATGTGGGACCCCGTGCGCAGCGACCCGCGGCTGCCGCAGTTGCTCGAAAAAATGAACTGCGTGGAGGAATACCAACTCGCGCGCGCGACGCTGGCGCGAATGAAGGCGGAACTCGGTTTGAAGGAATGAGCTCCGAAAACCATGGGCTTGGCATCCGTTGCCAAGCCCGTTTTGTTAACGCACCAATTATCCATGAACCTCTCTCCCGAACAGAAAACAGCCGTCGCCGCCTGGGTCGCCGCCGGCGACAGTCTCTCCGCCGTCCAGAAAAAACTCACCGATCAGTTTCAAGTCTCGCTGACTTACCGTGACGTCCGCTTCCTCGTCGACGATCTCAATCTGGAATTAAGGGATGCCGCCCCGAAGGTCGATGCGAGCGATGTCAGCAAGACGCCTCCCGCCGCGGCCGCAGGGCGCCCCGCTCCGCCGGAGAAAAAAGGGTTCTTCGACAAGGCGAAGGAAAAGCTGGGCCTCGCCAAGGAGGAGCCCGCCCCGGCCGGCGACGCCGGGGAGGAGCCACTCGACGAAGATTTCGATGACCTCCCGCCCGCCGGCCCCAGCACCGTCACCGTGAGCGTCGATAAGGTGACGTTGGTCCCCGGCGCCCTGGCCGGCGGCACGGTGACGTTTAGCGATGGCGTCACGGGCAGCTGGATCGTCGATCAATACGGCCGGCCGGGTTTCACCAAGGTCAGCCAGGAAGGCTACCGGCCGACGCCCGCGGACGCGCAGGCCTTCATGCAGCAACTGAGCGCCGCGCTGCAAAAACGCGGGTTTTAACCCGCCGCGATCATCCGCACAAACTCGGCCTCGTCGATCACCGGCACGCCGAGGCTCCGGGCCTTCTCCAGTTTCGATCCGGCCTCCTCACCTGCCAGCACGTAGTGGGTCTTCTTGCTCACACTGCCGCTGATCTTCCCCCCGGCCGCCTCGATTTTCGCCGTCGCCTCCTCCCGCGACAAAGTCGGCAGGGTGCCGGTCAGGACAAAAACCTTGCCCGCCAGCGTGCTCGCCGTCGCGACGGGCGGCGTCGGCGCCACGCCCGCCGCCTGCAAGTCGCGCACGAGTTCGCCATTGGCCGCATCCGCAAACCACACCCGCACTGCCGCCGCCGTTTTTTCACCGAACCCGTCAATCCGCACCAGATCCGCCTCGGGCGCCGCGGCCAGCGCGTCGAGCGAACGAAACGTCCGCGCCAGATCCTTCGCCGCCGCCGCGCCGACCTGCGGAATGCCGAGACCGTTGATCACCCGCCAGAGGTCGGCACCGCGCCGCGCCGCAATGCCCGCGATCAGGTTGCTGGCCCACACCTCACCCGATTTTTTCAACGGCAGCAGTGCCTCGATTTTCACTCGGAAGATGTCGGCGATCGTCTTGATCAGGCCCTTTTCGAGGAGCAACGCGACCACCTCTTCCCCGAGGCCTTCGATGTCGACACCGCCCTTGGAAGCAAAGTGCTCGATCCGCCGGCGGACCTTTTCCGGGCAATGCGGATTGGGGCAGCGCCACACCACGCCGCCCTCGCCGCGCACCGCCACCGAGCGGCACACCGGACATTCGCGGGGAAACGCATAGGGAAGCGAATCCGCGGGGCGCTTTTCCACCAGTACGGATACCACCGCGGGAATGATTTCGCCCGCCTTCTCCACGAGGACCGCGTCGCCCACCCGCACATCCTTGCGCGCAATCTCGTCGGCGTTGTGCAAGGTGGCGCGCTTCACCGTCGTCCCGGCGAGCAACACCGGTTCGAGTTCCGCGACGGGGGTCAGCGCGCCGGTGCGGCCGACTTGAATCGTGATGGCCCGCACCCGCGTCTCCGCGCGGTCGGGCGCAAACTTGTACGCACAGGCCCACCGCGGCGAGAGCTTGCGCGCCGCCTCGGCCTGCCCGTCCGCCGCCATCCCCCGAAACCCAATTTTGGGGTGCCGCTGCTGCTCAAACGAGTCCAGCTTCACCACCGCACCGTCCGTGCCATAGGCGAAGCCGCGGCGCAGTGTATCGAGTTCCTGGATCGCCGCCCACACCGCATCGGCGCCCCGGACCGTCCGGATCTGCTCCACCCCCGGCAGGCCCCAGGCCTTCAGCTGCGCGTGGTAGGCCGTCTGCGAATCGGCAACCGGGGGCTCACAGATCCCCATTCCGTAGAGCACGATTTCGAGCCGGCGCGAGGCCACCAGCCGGGCATCGAGCTGCTTCAGCGTGCCCGCGGCGAGGTTGCGCGGATTCGCATAGGGCGCTTCGCCCGCTTCCTCCTGCACTTGATTGATGCGCCGAAACTCCTCTTCGCGCAGGAAAATCTCACCCCGAATTTCAATCACGTCGGGCACCGACGCACCCGCCAGCCGGTGCGGCAGCCCTGCCAGGGTGCGCACGTTGGCGATCACGTCGTCGCCCTCCTCCCCATCTCCGCGGGTCACCGCCCGCGTCAGCCGGCCCTGCTCAAACGTGAGACTCACCGCCACGCCGTCGATCTTCGGCTCGACCGTGTACGCGAGATCCTCGACACCGAGGGCCTTGACGAGCCGCGCGTGAAATTCCCGGAGCTCCGCCTCGTCGTAGGTGTTGTCGAGCGTCGTCATCGCCTGCCGATGCTTCACGCGCGCAAAGCCCTCCGCCCGGTCGTCGCCCACCCGCGCCGTGGGTGTATCTGGGCCGACGGCTCGGGCCACCTCGGGAAACAGTTTTTCGAGCCCCGCCAGCTCCGCCTTCAGCCGGTCGTAGTCGAAATCGGAAATCTCCGGCGTCGCGCGGCGGTAATACAGCTCGTCGTGATGCGCGACAGTGGCGCGCAGTTCGACGATGCGTGATGAAACCTCTGCGGGGGACATGCCGCCAGTCTTGCGCCCGGCCCGCCCGCGTCGAGCCAGAGTTGGTCTGACCTGTGGAGCGGGTTTGCCCCGCGACCGGTTTTCGGATTGGGTTGTTCGCGACGTAAGGCCGCTCCGACTACCGCCTCACTTCCCCGCCGGCATCGCCTCCGCCGCCACCAGCCACGCCTTCGTCTGCGCATCGCCGGGGCGCTGTTGCAGGGAGGTCTGCAGCGCCCGCACCGCTTCGTCGCGCCGGCCCAGCCGCGCGAGGGCCAGGCCGAGCTGCGCCAGCGCGTCGGGATTTTCCGGGCGCAGCACGATCGCCCGCTGAAAACTGCCCACCGCCTCGGCGAACTTCTCCTGCTGGCTCAGCAGGGTCCCGATGAGGAAAAACGCGTGCGCCTCCCGCGGGTTGAGCTCCGTCGCACGCCGGTAGTGGCGAATCGCCGCATCGCGCTCCCCGAGCATCGAACACACGTTGCCGAGATTGTTGTGCGCGCTGGCATTGTCCGGCGCGACCCGCAGCGAGTGCTCGAGCCGGGCCTTCGCCTCGGGCACCCGGTTCTTCATCGCGAGCACCACCGCCGAACCGTTGAGCGAATTGACGTGGTTCGGCTGCCGGACGAGCACGTAGCCGTAGTGCTCCATCGCTTCGTCGAGCTGGTTCACATCCGAGAGCGCGTTGGCGAGGTTGTTGCGCACCTCCAGATGCGTGGGCTGCGCCTGCATCGCCACCCGGTAGAGCGGAATCGCGTCGGCCGGCCGGCCACGCTCCGCCAGCGCGTGGCCGAGGTTGTTGTTCGCGTTCAGGTAGGCCGGGTTGATCGCCAGCGCTTGACGGTAATCCGCCATCGCCTCGTCGACCTGGCCGGACTTGTACAGGTGCAGGCCGCGATTGTCGTGCGCGAGATAGTTGTTCCTTGTGACGCCAATCGTGTGGTCAAACAGCGTGAACGAATTCCGCCACACGCCAAGCTGCCGCCAGGTAAGCGCGGCGCACACCAGCAGCACCACACCGCCCACCACCGCCCATGTCCGCCGCGCCGCCGCCGTCGTGATCGCGTCGCGCAGCGTCCACAGCACCGCGATCTGCACCCCGAGCATCGTCAGATAGGTGTAGCGATCGGCCATCGATTGCAGTCCCACCTGCACAATTCCGACCACCGGCACGAGCGTGCCGAGAAACCAGCACCAGCCGATCGCGATCCACGGCCGGCGCCGCCACTGCCCGGCCGCCAGCGCCGAGACGACCACCGCCACGAACAACGCCGCCGCGACCTGCCGCGCCGGCCACGTGCCCGGATGCGGATAGAGCACAGCGAGATCGAACGGCAGGAGAAACTTCCAGACGTAGCGCACCACGGAAATCACCGCGTTGCCGAGGCGCGAACCCAGGTCCAGCGCCACCGACACCGACCCGCCCGCCTGCTGAACCTGGTACGTCGCAATCGCCGAAGCCACCACCAGCGCGAAAAACGGCAGTTTTTCGAGCAGCAACCGCGACCAGGCTTCGGCCGGCGGGAGTGTGGCGGGCTCCTTTGCCCCGGCGGTCTTCACTGGCGCCGGCGGTCGCCCGAGGACCGCCCGCCGCAGCGGCCACACATCGAGCAGCAGCAGCACGCACGGCAGCGTGACGAGCATGGGCTTCGCCATCAAGCCGAGGGCAAAAGCCACCAGACACAGCGCGTAAAAAATTCCCGCCCCGCCTCCGCCCGCGCGTCGGCGCCCGACGTACACCGCGTAGAGCCACAACACCGCGAACCAGAAAAATCCGCTCAACACATCCTTGCGCTCCGCCACCCACGCCACGGATTCCACCCGCAGCGGATGCCAGGCAAACAACGCCGCGAAAAAAGCGCTCGTCCACAGCGCGCCGGTCAGCCGCCGCAGCGCGAGGAACGCCAGCACCGCGTTCAGCGCATGCCAGACCACGCTCGTCGCATGGTGCCCGCGCGGATCTTGCCCGAAAAGCGTCGCGTCGAGCTGGTGCGACATCCACGTGAGCGGATGCCAGTTCGACGCTTCGCCCGAAGTCATCGCCCAGCGGGTGCCTTCCAGGCTCAGCCCCGCACGCACATGGGCGTTGGCCGTGACATAGTCGGGATCGTCGTAATTGACGAAGTCGTGCCCGATCGCGCGCGCGAAGAGCAGCAACGTCCCGACAAAGAGCACCGCGCAAATCGTCGCGCGGACGCGGTGGGTGTCCGCCAGAAACGCACTCATGGGAAAAGCCGCGGTGCAGATCGCCACCAGGAACCAGGCTCGGCGAGGCCGCGACCCAGGCAAAGCGATCTGAGCCTAACCGCAGCGAACGCAAAGACCAAACCGGGCGCGGATCTCTCCGCTCGACTCGTTTCGATCCCGCAGAATCCTTGTCCATCGCGAGCAACCTCCCAAGGCAGGTTTGCCACAAAAAAAGACCCAAAAACGCGCACGAACTGACTGTCTACTTTTCGCGCATTCTGCGTTTTTCGCGGCCATGCCTTTCCGGGTAGCTTGATTGCGGCCCCGCTGCCCTGCGTTCGTTGGCGGCCACTCCCTCCACCGCCTTCGGCTGCGTCTGCGCCAACCAGCGATCTTTGCGGTTCAACCACCGGATTGGGACTCATGGAAGTCAACTCTCGCGACCACCGCAGTTTTTTTCAATCCGTGCCGACCGCACTCCGATCGGGTACTCCAGCCACAGTCGGTAGCGCTGCCAGCCCACGTACAGCGCGACCGCCCACGCCGCCCCGGCGGTGTCCGCGATCCAGTCGGCCAACTCCATCGTGCGTCCCGGCACAAAACTCTGATGCCACTCATCCGACGCACCGTAGGCTGACACGGCGAGCAGCGCCCATCCCGCCGCCCGCCAGCCCCGGCCCTGCCGACACACCAGGGTGGCGAGCAGGCCGTACACGGAAAAGTGCACGACTTTGTCGAAGTACGGAATATTCATCCCACCCGCCACCCGCGAGCGGCTCGAGGCCACGAAAATCAGCAACGCGATGGCCAGCGGCCAAAGCCAGCCGAGTTTCGATGGTGATGCGACAGAATCCACAGGGGCCGAGTGACCCGCGGATCGCGCGAGGCGCAATCCGAAACTGGCGGCCCGTCCGCGACGCGCGACGCCTGCGGAGCCCGCATCGCGGTCGCTGCCACGCCAGTATCACCTCACACCGGGGGCAGCAACATCCCGAGGGCCTTCCGCAGTGCTGCGACATCCGTCACGGCGAGTCTGCCCGCCTTCCGCAGCACCAGGCGCTCATCGAGCGTGAACAGTTTCATGCGCACGACCGAGGGGTGCGCGAGGCCCGCTGCGGGCAAATCCCGAATCTCCACGTCCAGCGGCCAACCGCGGTTCTCCCGGCTGGTGATCATCGCCAGCACGACGTGCCCGGCACGATCATTGAAACCCTCCGCCGACAACACGAGGGCGGGACGGCGCTTGACCGCGGCACTGTCCGTGAACGGAAACGGCACCACCAGCACATCGAATGGCCTAAAGGTCGGCGTAGGCACGCTCGTCGTTTTCCGAGTGCCACTCGTCTTTGAGTGTTTCCTCGACCCCGCTGGCAAACACGCGGTCGACGGGCCGGGCCTTTTGCAGAAACATCTGCCCATCCTTGAATTTGAATGCGACCGAATCGCCGGCCTTCAGGCCGAGCTGCCGGCGCACGCGTCCGGGAATGGTCGCCTGGCACTTGCTGGTGAGCTTGCTGACGGAAAGCGTTTGCATCGCAAGTAAGGCTGGTAATACCTGCCTTACTCAACGTCAAGCGCGCGCTCCCATGCGGAAAAATTCCGGGTTCATCCGCCGGTTGCCGGCAGCGGCCGAACAGGCGTTCTACTGGCCAGCAGAACGCCCAGACCCGCGCCGTTCGTCCGCGGTTCGGCAATCCCGCCTCAGACGGACAAGCCACCGCTCTACCAGCCCTGCGGCGCCACCCGTCAACTCGGAGATGCTCGCGTGGCTCCTTGCGATCCCGCACCCACCGCGCGCTCGAATGCGGCGCGGGCCGCAAGGTAGCTCCAGCGGCACTCCGCCAAAGAACCCTCCGCTCGCGCCAGCGCCGTCTGCGTGTCGAGCAGATCGGTGATGACCGCCGCGCCAAGTTGATAGCGTTCCTGCACGACCCGCAGGCTCTCCTCACTCGCCCGCACATTCGTCTCGTTCGCGGCGATCGACGCCCACGCCCGCTCCAACTCCACCCCGGCGGACCACACTTCCTCGCGAATCTGCAGGCGGCGGTTTTCCATGCCGGCTTCCTCGCGCACCAATTCCGCCTGCGAGCGCGCCAGCCGCCGGACGCGGCTGCCCGCGTCGAAGAGCGGCACGTCGACCGACAAGCCGGCCTGCCACTCGCGGTTGTCGGGGAGGAGCGCGGTGTCGCGCCAGCCAAACGAACCGTCGGCCCGCAGCTTGGGAGCCCGGGACGCCCGCGCGGCCGAGACGGCGGCGCGCGCCGCCGCGGTGCGTTTTTCGCCGGATTTCAGCTCGGGTCGTTGCGCCAGCGCGCGCCCGACGGCGGCCGCGAGATCCGCGCGCGCCGGCGGCGGCTGAGCGGTGGAGGAGGCGGCGATGATCAGCGGGGTCTCGGCCGCGCGGCCCATCGCGGTGTTGAGCCGGCCGGCGGCCACCCGCACGCGGCTCTCCGCGTTGATGAGGTGCAGATTCGCCGAGGCCACCTCCGCCTGGGCACGGAGCACGTCGGCCTGCGGCACGGCGCCAGAACCGCGCCGGATTTCCGCCAGTCGCAGGTGGCTCTCGGTGCGCGCGAAATTTTTCCTCGCGACGCCATGCAAATCCTGCGCCGCCGCGAGCGCAAAAAACGCCGCTTGCACGCCGAGACGCACGTCGGCTTGCAGCGCGGCGACGTCCGCTTCGGCGCCGGCACGCCGGGCCTGGGCCGCCTCGAGCCCGGCGGCGCGTTCGCCAAAATCGTAGAGCGTGACGCGGGAAAAAACACCGCCGTTCCAGTCGTTGAGCGGACCGATGATTTCCGGGATGCTCCGGCCCGGCAGAGAGAGGCCGGACGGCAGGTACGCGCGCCGCTGCCAGCGGTGGTAGCCGGCGTTGAGTTCGACCTGCGGATAATACGGCGCCCGCGCCTCGCCGACGGCTTCAGCGGCGGCGGCCACGCCCGCTTGCCCGGCGTTCAGCGCGGGATGTTTTTCCGCCGCGAGCGTGAGACAGTCCTCAAGTGCCAGCGGGGCCGCGGGCTGCGCGGCGAGTCCACCAACGAGCAGGCTAAACAGAACGGGAAACGAATTTTTCATGGCGGATGGGAAGGTTATTCAGGATTGAAAATTAAGGGTTTTGCGCCGCAAGAACCTAGGCCAGCGTCTTGCGGAAGCGGGTGGCGGCAAAGGTCATCACGATCAGGCCGATGACCAACAGGGCGAGCAACTCGGGCCAGAGGATGTCGAAGCCGACGCCCTTCAGGAAAATGCCGCGGATGATGACAAGGAAGTAGCGCAGCGGATTGCCGTACGTCAGCCACTGCACGACCTCGGGCATGTTGGCGATCGGGTAGACGAAGCCCGACAGCAGCATGGCGGGAAAAAAGAAGAAGAACGTGGTCATCATCGCCTGTTGCTGCGTCGAGCTGACCGTGGAAATAAACAGGCCGATGCCGAGCGTGCTGAGCAGGAAAAACGCGGTGCCAAGCAGCAGCAGCGGAAAGCTGCCGCGCAGGGGAATGCCGAACCAGAAAAGGCCGACCGCCGTCACCATGAGGACGTTGACGAAGCCGATGACGATGAACGGGGCGCACTTGCCGAGGATGAATTCCACCGGCCGGATCGGCGTGACCATGATTTGCTCGATGGTGCCCACCTCTTTCTCGCGCACGATGGCCATGCTGGTCAGCATGAGACTCACGAGCATCACCAGCGTCGCGATGATGCCCGGTACGTAAAAGTTGCGGCTCTCCAGATCCGCGTTGAACCACGCCCGGGGGCGCAGTTCCACGCCGCCGACCACCAGCGTGCGGCCGGTCCGGCGTTGCGCGTGCTCCAGCAAAATCGCCGCGTTGAAATCGCCCGCGATCACCGAGCTATAGTTGAGCACGAGGCGCGCGGTGTTGGAATCCGAACCGTCGACGATGAGTTGCACCGGCGTGGGCCGACCGGCGCCGAGCTGAGCTTCGAAGCCCGCATTGATCTGGAGGATCGCGGAGGCCCGCGCGGCGTCGATTTCCCAGTGCGCCGCCGCCTCGCGGTTGGTCCAGAGCACGACGTCGAAGTAGCCCGAGCCGGTGAAACGGGCCACCAGGGCGCGGCTGGCCGGTGTCTGATCGCGATCGATCACGACCAGCCGCACGTGACGCACGTCGAGGGTCACGGCGTAGCCAAAGAGGAGCGTCTGGATGACCGGCAGGCCGAAGATGACCATCCGCATGCGCGGATCGCGAAAAACGGAGCGGAATTCCTTGCGGAGAATCGTGAGGATACGTTCCCACATAATCAGCGGTTGGGCGGGATTAAGATTTTCACTGGGCGCGGATTCGGGAGCGGCGCAGGTGGGCGGGCGGGCCGCGCCGCCAAACAGCTGATTATTACGCCGGCACCAGGTGCCGGCGGGGCGAACAACCTCGGCCGAGGTATCCGGCCCCGGCCGAGAGTGAGCTGCCGGTCGGAGCGGGACAGCCGCTGGCGCGGTCGAAAGCGGGAGAGCGAGAAAGGATTCATGGCGGGACCGGCCGGGGGCTAACCGAGCTTCTTGCGGAAATTGCGGATCGCGATCACGGCGACGATCACCGCGAAGAGCAGCAGGAACAGCGCGTCGGGCCACATCGCCTCCAGCCCGACGCCGCGCAGGAAGATGCCCTTGACCAGCGCGACGAAATAGCGCGCCGGCACGAGGTGCGTGACGACCTGCACCGGCACCGGCATGTTGGCGATGGCGAAGGTGAAGCCCGAAAGCAGGAAGGCCGGCAGGAACGTGGACACCATCGCCAGCTGGCTGGCCAGCAATTGCTGCCGCGCCAGTGTGCTGATGAGGATGCCCTGCGCGAGCGTGCCGACGATGAACAGGGCGGACATCGCTAGGAGCAGCGGAATACTCCCGCGCAACGGCACCTGAAACATGAAAATCGCCATCAGCAGCGCGATGAGCACATCAATCATGCCGATGGCAAAATACGGCAGCAGCTTCCCCAAGATGACTTCCGAGGCCCGCACGGGAGTGGAGATCAGCTGCTCCATCGTGCCGCGTTCCCATTCCCGCGCGACCGTGAGCGACGTCAGCAACGCGGCGATCAGTCCCATGATCACGGCGATAATCCCGGGGATGATGTAGTTTTTCGACTCGAGGTCGGGGTTGAACCACACCCGCGCCCGCAGATCGAGGAGCGTCGGTGGCGTGCTCCCGGTGGTCCGGCGGACTTGCGCGAGGGCGATCTGCTGGTTGCAGGCCAGGGTGACGCCCTGCGCGTAGCCGAGCACGATTCCCGCGGTGTTGGAATCCGAACCATCGATGATCGCCTGCACCGCCGGGCGGCGGCCGGCCGCGAGGTCCCGGCCGAAATCCGCCGGGATCACCAGCGCCAGCGCGGCCTGACGCGTGTCGATGGCCAGTTCGAGTTCGCGATAATTGGCCACCGCGCCGCGCCACGCGAAATAACGCGAACCGGTGAAATGCGCCACGTAGTCGCGACTCGCGGGCGTGTGGCTCTGGTCCCACACCACGAGCGGCACGCGATCGACGTCGAGCGTGAGCGCGTAGCCGAACAGGATGATCATCAGCATGGGAATGCCGATGGCAAGGCCGAGGCTGCGCGGGTCGCGCCAGATGTGGAGGGTCTCCTTGCGGGCGATGGCCCAAAGCCGGCGCAGGTTCATCGTTGGAGGATTTCGCTGCGCGCAAACCTGACTCTTGGTTCTTGCCGGGCAAAAACCACCGGTTGGAGGCAGGCTCCCGACTCGCGCGGCGTTGGCATCATCCGCGGGCCTCCGGTTGCGTACCCGCGGCACGGTCGCGCGCCTCGATGAGCGAGACAAACACATCCTCGAGCGTCGGCGGAATCCGCTCGAGGCGATCCAGCCGCAGACCCTCGATGGCGAACGCGGCGCGGATCGCGCCCGCCGCCGCCTCGGCATCGGCCGCGACGGCGTGAAGACCTTTGCCGAACATCGCGACTTCCTTCACCTCCGGAAGACGTTCGATGAGGTCCATCGCCTCCGGCGGCCGCGCACAGTCGATTTCCAACACCGCCTCCGGCATGTGCTCGGTCTTGAGCTCGCGCGGTGTGCCGAGCGCAATCAGCTCGCCGCGGTAAATGATGCCGAGCCGGTCGCAGTACTCCGACTCCTCCAGGTAGTGCGTCGTGACAAACACGGTGACACCCTGCTCGGAGAGCCGGTAGATGAGATCCCAAAACTGCCGGCGGCTGTTGGGATCGACGCCCGAGGTCGGTTCGTCGAGAAAGAGAACCGGAGGCTCGTGGAGCACGGCGCAACCGAGGGCGAGGCGCTGTTTCCAGCCGCCGGAGAGTTCGCCAGTGCGCGCGCCGCGGTGCGCTTCCAGGCCGGCCATCTCGAGCACCCACGCCTTGCGCGCGACCTTTTTCTCCCGTGGGACACAGTAGATGCCGCTGAAGAAATCGATGTTCTCCTCCACCGTCAGCTCGTCGTAGAGCGAGAACCTCTGGCTCATGTAGCCGATGCGCGTTTTGATCTTCTCCGTCTCGCGCCGGATGTCGAAACCCGCCACGCGGCCCGTGCCCGCGCTCGGGGTCAGCAGGCCGCAGAGCATGCGGATCGTCGTCGACTTCCCCGCGCCGTTCGGCCCGAGGAAACCAAAGATTTCTCCCCGCCGCACGGTGAACGACACGCCGGCCACCGCCCGGAAGGCGCCGAACTGCTTCGCAAGGTCCCGTACCTCAACGACGACTTCAGCGGACTGGGCGGACTCGGGTTGCATCGGGGTCAACGGCATCTTGTCACCTATTGGGTGACAGGAATTCAGACCGGGCGGAGGACCCGAATGGATTTGAGTCACCTGACAGGTGACAGGATGCGGGAGGGCTCAGGGTCTTCACAGGAAAGAGTGTCACGTAATACGTGACAGTGATCCGGGTGCTGCGAATGGGATCATCGTTAAAGTGTCACGTATTACGTGACACTCGGTTTTGGGGATGGGCGGTGCTGGGCGGGGCGATCACGGAGACGAACAAATCCTCGAGCGATGGCTCGATCGGTCGGAGCGACAGCAGTTCGAAACCGGCGGCGGCAATCAACTCCCGCACCCGCACCTCGGTCGCGGCGGCGTCCCGGGTCGCGACGTGCACGCGGTCGCCGAAGAGTCCGACCATCCCACCCGCGAGTTTTTCGCGCAGCAGCGCGGCGGTGCGGCGCGGGGCCGCGGTGCGCACCTCGAGCAACGCGCCGGGCATCATCGCCTTGAGTTCACCAGGCGTCCCGATCCCGAGCAACCGGCCCTCGTGCAGGAGCGCGATCCGGTGGCAGCGTTCGGCTTCGTCGAGATAGGCGGTCGAGACGAAGAGCGTCACGCCGTCGCGCACGAGTTGCTGGAGAATCCGCCAGAAATCGCGGCGCGAAACGGGGTCGACACCGTTGGTCGGCTCGTCGAGGAAAAGCACGCGCGGCGTGTGGATCAGCGCGCACGCGAGACCGAGCTTCTGTTTCATGCCACCGGAGAGGTTGCCAGCGAGACGCCGCTGAAACGGGGTGAGGTTGCTGAAACCGAGCAAGCGTTCGATCTTCTCCGCGCGCCCGCGGGCGGCCACCCCATAGATGTCCGCGTAGAATTCGATATTCTCGCGCACGGTGAGATCCGGGTAGAGGCCAAAGCGCTGGCTCATGTAACCGATGTGCTCCTTCAGCCGCTCGGCGTCGCGCGTCACGTCGCAACCCGCCACCAGCGCCGTGCCTGCGCTCGGCGTGAGAATGCCCGTGAGCATGCGCATCGTGGTGGTCTTCCCCGCGCCGTCGGGACCAACCAGGCCAAAGATCTCACCCTCCTCGACCGCCAGGTCGAGGCCCGCGACCGCAATCGTCTTGCCGAACACGCGGCGCAGACCGGTGGCGATAATGGCAGGCATGGGGTGAGAGCGGGAGGAAGAGTGAATGGGCAGGTGAGAGTGGAAAGAAACGTGGGAGCCGAGGAGGGAAACGACAGCGATCGATTGGTGACTGAAATCGGTCGGCGTTGGTTCGCGCCCACGTGCGATTCAGGTCACTGGCGTCCTCCCTTTCACCCTCCCTCCTTCACGATCACGTCGGCCGGCATGCCGGGCTTGAGTTCGTCCCTGGCGTTGGCGACGTCGACCTTGAGACGGAAGACCAGTTTCACGCGTTCCTTCGGGGTCTGCACGGTCTTCGGCGTGAACTCCGCCTCCGCCGCGATGAAGCCGATCGCACCGTCGTAGGTCCGGTTGGGATACGTGTCGGTGCGCACCGCCACCTTTTGCCCGAGATGCACGCGGCCGAGATCCGTCTGGTTCACATAGGCCCGCACCCACACCTGCGCGGTGTCGGCGACCGTCGCCACCGGCGTGCCGACCGAAACGTATTCGCCCGGCTCGACCTGGTGCGAGAGCACGACGCCAGCCAGGGGGGAAAGGAGCTTCGTGTTTTCGAGGCGAATTTCGGCAAGCGCCAGGGCCGCGCGGGCCTGCTCCGCCCGGGCGCGCGCCTGGCTAATGGTCTCGGCGCGCGGGCCTTCCTTGATGAGTTTCAGGCGTTCGGTCCCCTCGGCCAGGCGGGCCTCCGCCACCTTGAGCTGGGCCTGTGCCGACTCGAAGTCGCGGTCTGAAATGGCCTCCTTGCCGCGCAACTCCCTGGAACGTGCAAAGTCGAGCCGCACCCGATCGCGCTCCGCCTCCGTGCTGCGCAACGCGGCCTCGAACGCCGCAATCTCCGACGGGCGCGAGCCCGCCTCGAGCTCCGCCAGCGCCGCCCCGACCGCCGCGAGCTCGGCCCGCCGCAGGGCGCGCTCCTCTTTTTGCTCGGCGTCATCCAACCGGGCGATCAGCTGGCCCCGCGTCACGCGATCGCCCTCGGCCACCAGACGCTCCGCCACGCGCCCGGGCAGCTTGAAACCGAGTTGTGCATCGGTGACCTCGATGTTGCCGGACAGGACGAGGTCGCCGGCCGGCGCACTCGTCGGGCGCGAACAGGCGCCCAGCAGCAGCGCGAGCAGGGCGAGCAAAACGGCGCGATCAGGGGGTGAGGATTTTTTCATGGTTTTTGCGACCGACGGGCGTGAGCAGCCCGAGGAGGAACAGGTGAAGGGCTTTTTCAAGCGACTGGCGGAGCGAAAGCTGGGTGCGATCGAGGGTGTCGGGATGGACCAGCCCCCGGATGGCGTGCAACCAAAACTCGGCCGCGAAATCCGGATCGACGTCCGGCCGCACCCGCCCCTCGGCGATCCCGGCGCGGATCAGGCGCCCGAAGATGTAGGGGATGTTGACCTGCCGGATTTCCTCGATCCGCTGGTAGAGGTGCGGGGCGAAGCGCTGCAGATCGCGCAACATGGTCGGACCCGCCGTGGCAAAAATGGATCCCGCCACCTCGACAAAGCCGGCGAGTTTCCGGGAAAACGTGAGCTGCGGGTCGGCCAGGACGGCGTCCATCCGGACGCGGAGCGAGCGGCCGATCGCCGCGATGATCTTTTCGATGATCGCATCCTTGCCGGCGAAATGCACGTAGAGCGTCTTCTTGCTGATGCCAAGTTCGTGGGCGAGGTCATCCATGGTCAGCGCATTGTAGCCGTACCTGAACAGGTGCTGGTGGGCGGCCCGCAGAATGCGCCGAGCCACCGGGGCCTCGTCGGGGAAAAGGGTGTCGGGGAGGTCAGCCATGATGGAATCCCTGGAAACTTTAATGGTTTTGTAAGTTTCCAATGGCAAGCCTCCGCTTTGCGCCACACGGCCGCGGCCCGAATCGGAGACGTGGCCGACGCCGAGTGATCGTTGAAAGTGCGCGCCCGCGAAAAAGCTCTTGCTTCCGCCGGGAGCCTGCCGCTTTGTGACCCTCCTTCTGTTTCGGGCTGTAGCGTAGCCTGGTAGCGCGCTTGCATGGGGTGCAAGAGGTCGTGAGTTCGAATCTCACCAGCCCGACCATTTTCCCCGCGAGGAAAGGGATTTTTGTCCGTGCCATTGGCGCGATCCGTGGTTGAAAGGCGGCATGCAAATCGGCTTCTGCACCGACCCCGCCACCCTCACCGCCCTGCCGGTTCGCCCGGATTGCGACTTCATCGAGGGCCACGTCGTCAACTTCCTCTCCCCCGAGGCACCTGACGCCGACTTCGCGCCGCGCGCCACCGCCCTGCGCGCGTGCGGATTGCCCATGCCGGCCGCCAACGTCCTGCTCCCCGCCGCGCTCAAGTGCAGCGGCCCCGACATCGACTACGCCCGGCTCGACCGTTACGCGCAGACCGTGTTTCGCCGCGCCAAGGAGATCGGGATGACGATCATCGTGTTCGGCAGCGCCGGTGCACGCATGGTGCCGGAGGGATTTCCCCTGGCGAAGGGCTTTGAACAATACGTCGACGTCCTGAAGCAATTCGGCCCGCTCGCCGAGGAGCACGGGGTGACCCTCGTCGTTGAGCCGCTCAATCGCGGCGAGTGCAACCTCGTCAACACCGTCCTCGAAGGCGCCGAGGCCGTGCGGCGGGCCAACACCAACGGTGTCAAACTGCTCGTCGACATCTTCCACATGCTGCGCAACGGCGAGTCGCCCGACGACATCGCCAAGGTTGGTCCGCTCATCCGCCACGCGCACATTGCGGAAAAAAAGGACCGCGCCGCGCCCGGCGTAAACGGCGAGGACTTCCGGGCCTACCTGCGCGCCTTGCAGCGCACCGGCTACAACGGCCGTCTCGCCCTTGAACCCATCTGGACCGATCTGCCGAGCCAAATCGGCCCCGCGCTCAAGGAACTCCGCCAGCAACTCGCGGACGCGGGGTACTGACTCGCCGTCCTGGGTCCGCCCACTTTTGGACGGCGCCGTGATTGCGGACGTGCGATTCGCCGACTGCACGGTCCGCGGCGTGGAGAGCCCCGGGGTGCTGGCCCATGCCGGCAACCTCTGCTTTCGCAATGGCACCATCGAGCCGGCGAAAAAAACCGCGCCCTGAACTCGATGGCACCCACCACCACCGTCAAGAAAACCAAGCCTTCGCCGCAACGATTCAGTCGGAGTACATTCGTCTCTCCAAGTACGACCACCCTGAAAGGTGGAACCCGATGTCCTCATCGGGTTTTGAATCGTAGGCTCACAAATCAGCCCGTTGGGGACAACGGGCTCCACCTCGGACTGAATCGTTACGGCGTAAGTCAGGCCGCCACCGCTCTTTTCCCCGCCGGCACCACGACGACGGGACAGCCCGCCCGCTTGAGGACGCCGCTGGCGGTACCGCCCACGACGAATTGGTGCAGCGCACCGCGCCCGTGGCCGCCCAGCACGATGTAGCGCGCCGCCTGCATTGCCGCCTGTTCGACGATCCGGCGGATGGGCGAGCCGGTCGTGCACACCGTCTCAACCGAGATGCCCTTTTTCATCAGCCGCCGCTGCATCAGGTGCAATTGTCCCCGGGCCGCGCGCTCGACCTCCGCCGTGATGGGCAGCACGCCGCGGGTGAGTCGCGCCACCTCCGGAGCGACGCGCGCGGGCTTGACGACGTGCAACACCACGACGCGCCCCTGTACACTGCGTGCCAGTCGGATCGCCTCAGCGACGACGCCCCGGCTGACGCCGGAAAAGTCGATGGGAGCGATGACAGTTTTCATGGGAGGGAGGGATCGCCGCAGTCGAGGCCGTGAGATGGCGAACATCCTAGCCACGGGTCCCGGCCGGAGCTCCGCAGGCCTTGCGGAACCTTGTGCACGATTTGCGAAACTCGGCTCGGTGGCTCCCGCCGGAGTATTTCTCCACTTTGACGGGGCGCGCCGGCTGCCCCAAGGCGGCGGCTAGCCCGGAAGTTTCCCAACGCGGCCACCGCAACCGAAGGAGGGGCGATTTCCCAACCGCCCAATTACGGCCGGCCGACGGTTCTTCGGCGGTTGGGAAACCGCCGCTCCCTGAGGAACGACCAAAATCGTCGCAGAAGTGCACGATTCGGACGGATTGCTGCACACTCCCAATCAGCCGACGATGCAGGCTGTCCGGCGGATCGGCGGCACTCTTGGCGCCGCCTGGGAGCCAACGGCGACGGGAGTGTCGCCGCTCCGTGAAATTTCCGTATCGGTAGTCCGCCGGTGGTTGGATTCTCTTTGGGTCGCAGACCCCGAAGCTTGCATCGGCTTGGTTGAAAGCAGGAGCGGCTTTACGCCGCGATGGGTGGGCACGACGATCCTTCGCGGGGTAAACCCGCTCTGCCAGTTTCCGGCAAGTGCCCGCCGCTTGCGGCGGGGATGTTTCCTGCCGACCGCCGACTGGCGACCGTCGGGCACGGGCGCTTGGGCAAGCGCCCCTCCTGCCACACGCATGGAGGATCGCTCCATCCACTGGCAAATCGCCCCTGCGGGCATCGACCGCGGCGTTTGCGTTCGCATCGGCGGGTTCGCCCCCACCATCCTGATCAAGCCCTTTTCGCCCCCGCCATGAAATCCACCCTCATGCTCGCCCCTTGCGCGGTCGCCCTCGCACTCGCGACGGCGCCCGCACCGGCCGCAGAGGCCCCGCCCGATTTCACGGTCAAACTCGAAACCGTGATGACGCACGACGACGGCGCGTTCCTCTGGTTTCATCCGCGACCGGCGGCGATTCCCACCCAAGATGGTTCACCGCCGACCATCGTGCTGACGCTGCAAAAACACCTGCGGATCTCCGACTACTATTCGGGCCTGCATGTGATGACCCGCCCGTCGCCCGACGGCGCGTGGACCGGCCCCGTGCTGCCGCCCGAACTGGACTGGAAAAAACAGGCCGACGGCGTGACCATCAGCGTGGCCGACGTGACGCCGGGATGGCACGCCGCCAGCGGCCGGCTGATCGCCCTCGGCGCCCAGGTCCGCTACAGTCCGCAGGGCAAACAGCTCGAGGACATCCCCCGGGCGCACCAAACCGTCTACGCGGTGCTCGATCCGGTTGCCCGCCGCTGGACGCGTTGGCGGGTGCTGGAGCTGCCCGACGACGAGGAGTTCAACTTCGCCCGCAACGCGTGCGCGCAGTGGCTGGTGCAACCGGATGGAAAGTTGCTCGTGCCGCTCTACCACGGGAGCGGCACCCGCACACCGTTCAGCAGCACGGTCGCCGAGTGCGGGTTCGACGGCACCCACCTGCGCTACCGGCGGCACGGCAACGTGCTTCGCCTCGACGTGAAACGCGGCCTCTACGAACCCTCGCTCGTCGCGTCGGGCGGGCGCTTCTTTCTCACGCTGCGCAATGACGAACGCGGCTACGTCACCACGAGTGCCGACGGCCTGAATTTCGCGCCGCCGCAACCGTGGCGTTTCGACGACGGTGGCGAACTCGGCAGCTACAACACCCAGCAACACTGGCTCGCGCATGCCCGGGGGCTCTTCCTCGTCTACACCCGGCGCGGAGCCGGCAACGACCACATCCCGCGCCATCGCGCGCCACTCTTCGCCGCGCGGGTCGATCCGCAGACCCTGCGCATCATTCGCGCAACCGAGCGCATCATCGTGCCCGAGCGCGGCGCCGACCTCGGCAACTTTGGCGTGGCGGCGATCAGCGCGCACGAATCGTGGGTGACCGTTTCCGAAGGCGTGTTTGCGAAAGGCGCTCGCGAACGCGGTGCCACCGGAGCCACGTTTGTCGCGCGCATCCTCTGGAAATGAACCCGCCTGCGATACCCTGCCGCCGTCCAGTCGCTGAATTCCTCCGCGAGCTCCGCACGTTCCACGTTTCGAGTTTCCTGGCGCCATCGCGGGATTGAAATGGCTCGCCGAAGGCGCAGCATTCAGCCCCATGACCCCACGAATTCGTTTCCGCCGCCTTCCGGGAATTCTCGCCACGCTGCTCGCGCTCGGCGCCGTGCACCTCGCCCCCGCGGCCCCGGTCGAAACTCCGCGGCTGGAAGCCCAGTTGATTTTCCCACCCGAGTCCTGGCACGTGCACGCGTCGTGTGTCGTCGAATTGCCCAACGGTGACCTCCTGGCGTGCTGGTTTCACGGTTCCGGTGAGCGCACGGCCGACGATGTGAAGATTCAGGGTGCGCGGCTCAAGCGCGGCAGCCGCACGTGGAGCCCGCGGTTCACCATGGCGGACACCCCCGGTTTTCCGGACTGCAATCCGACGATGTTCCTCGATCCCCACGGCCGGCTTTGGCTGCTCTGGGCCGCGATTCTTTCCAACCAGTGGGAGTCGGCCCTCACCAAATACCAGGTTTCCGCGGATTTCCTCGGCGACGGTCCGCCGAGTTGGAGCCGGCAGGACGTGATGCACCTGAAACCGCCGGCGGAATTTCAGACGGCGGCCCTGGCCTATTACGATCGCGCGGAGCAGGAAATCGCCGCGACCGCGACCGACGCGGCGGCCCGCGTCAAAGCCGCCGAGTATCTCAAGACCGTCCGCGGCCGGGCGAACGACAAACTCTCCCAGCGGCTTGGCTGGATGCCGCGCGCGCACCCAATCGTCCTCGATGGCACCCGCCTCCTCGTGCCGCTCTATTCCGATGGCTTCGACTTCTCGCTCATGGCGTTCAGCGACGACTGGGGCGCGACGTGGCGGACGAGCACGCCGTTGACCGGTGGCGGCAACATCCAGCCCAGCATCGTCCGTCGGCGGGATGGCCGCCTCTTCACGTTGATGCGCGACAACGGCCCTGCCCCGAAGCGCCTGCACCAAAGTGAATCGAGCGATCGCGGCGAGACTTGGTCACCCGTGACCGATAGCGCGATCCCCAATTCCGGCTCCGGTGCCGAAATCATCGGGCTGCGCAACGGTCACTGGGCGCTCATTTCCAACGACACTGAGACCGGCCGCCATCGCCTGACCGTGCAGCTCTCCGCCGATGAAGGAAAGACCTGGCCCTGGCGACGCGCCCTCGAAGAAGATTCGCCCGGACCGGCCGCCGGTCGCTACCATTATCCGAGCATCGTCGAAGCGAAGGACGGCGGCCTGCACGCGACCTACAGCCATCACGTGCGCGGCAATGGCGCGGAGGCGGCGAAGCAACTCAAGGCGATCAAACATGCGAGTTTCAACGAGGCCTGGATCCGGCAGGGTGGCGCCGCCCCCCGCTGATCCCGTTTGGGACACCCAACCAAGCCGAAGCACGCTTCGGAGGATGGGACCCAGCGGCAATCAATCCAGGTCTGCGCACTCGACATTCATCGCCGGGTCAGGTGTCACCATCCTCGCCACCATCAGATCACCCATGCACCTGCCGACCAAAGACGAAGCCCGCCACCTCCTCGACCAGCACGTCCAGGATTCCTATCAGCGCCTGCACGCGCGGATGGTGGCCACCGCGATGGAGGGCTATGCTCCGCAGTTCGACGGCGATCCCCAGCGGTGGCACGTGACCGGTCTGCTGCACGACTTGGACTTCGAAAAACATCCCGATCAGCATCCGGCCGAATCGCTGCGCTGGTTTGCCGAATGGAATTACCCCGCGGAGTTCATCCACGCCGTGGAAGCCCATGCCTACGGCTACCATGGTTTCACGACGCTGCCGCAGACGAAACTCGCCGCAGCGCTGCTCGCCTGCGACGAAATCAGCGGAATCTTCTATGCCTACCGCAAACTGAATCCCGTCCGCTACGGCGAGATGAAGGCGAGTTCGATTAAGAAAAAAATCAAGGACCTCGCCTTCGCCGCCAAAGTCGACCGCCGCACAATCTACCTCGGTTGCGAACACCTCGGCGTCTCGATCGACGACCACGTGGACAATCTGATAAGATTTTTCTCCGCCTTGGAATAGCGGCCAATTCCTCGGCGCTGGTTTGTTCCGCTGGCACCAATCGGGCGGAACTGGGCGAAATCCACATTGGCACGCCGTTTCCACGGTGATCTGACCAATTCGCAAACTCGCAAAGAAACATTGGACCCGTTTGGAGCGTCACCGGAGAAACATGATGCGGAAGCTGATTCAGTTCGTTGCCCTCGGCACCCTCCTCGGGTGTCCGCTGGCCGCCCAGGAGGCACGGGTGAGGGTGGTGGACACGGTCGTGATGCCAACGGGGGTCGACAGCAACAGCCCCGCGTTCTGGCGCGACGGCCGGCTCTTTTGGTTTGGATCGCATGGCCGGCCCCAGCTCAGCGAGGCAGGCGATCAATTTGGTCCATGGGAAACCCGGGAGATCAGCCTGCAGACGGCCAACGCCTGGCCGCACTGGCTGGAGTCGGTCTGGCCCGAGGACCACAGCTGGAATTTTTCGGCGTGAGCGACACCCTGGCGAATCTACGGCTGGAAGTCTACGCGGGCGACCAGGTGAAACTGGCCGAGAACGACGATTGGGCCGCCGGGCTTGCGCCGACATTTGTGGCCACGGGGGCGTCACCGCTGCCACCCGGCAGCCGCGACGCGGCGGTCGTCCTCACCCTCGCCGCCGGCAACCGCTACACCGCGGTGGTACGCGGTGCCGGCGGATCAAGCGGCGAAGCGTTGCTGGAGATTTACGAGGTGCCGTAACGTACCGGGGAGCCTTTGAGATTGAGGTTTTTCCCGGTCGGCCGTCCAAGCGGGACCGGAACATCCACCGAGTTGACGTGCGTTTTATCGCTGAAAACCAAATTCCCCGCAGTTCCCTTGGATGCGGCCGCGAGGCCCGCCGGACGTTTGCCGCAGGCCGTGAGTTCGGTATCCCATCCGTGAATGCCAGGTCAAAAATCAGGCCCTCTGCGGTCTATCTGAATCTGCGGGAGGTCTGGCTCGGAAATTCCCTCGCGCGGCTCCGCCACGTCCAAAGTCCAGCCAGCTGAACTTAACCGCAACGAACGTGCACCCGGCAGGCAGGCACAAAGCTTTCCCGCCGGCGGCGGGTGCAGCTCCGCGTTGTCAACGTGTAGCCGGCCTCGGTGAGGCCGGTCCGGGTCGGCGACCCCGGCTACAACAAATGAGCCGGAGCCAGATGGCTCCTGCTACCGCTTCGCTGGCGCCCCGGCCGGCGCGTCCTGACGCAGGATGAAGCGCACGGCCATTTCGGCATGCAAAGCCGTGGTGTCAAAGACCGGCAGCGCGACATCCGCCTGCTTGATGATGAGTGGAAATTCGGTGCAACCAAGCACGATGCCTTCCACCCCGCGGCGCTGGAGCTTGGCGATTTCGGCGAGCACAAAGGCTTTGCTCTCCGGTTTGAAAACTTCACGAGCCAGCTCGCGCTGGATGATACGGGTCAGTTCCTCCCGATCCGCCGCGTTGTCGGGCACGACGGACTCGATCTCGAATTTCTGCATCAACCAGTCGAGGTAGAATCTCTCTTCCATCGTAAACTTCGTTCCGATCAGCCCCACCCGTTTCAGGCCCTTGGCCCGGATCGCCTGTCCGGTCGCATCGGCAATGTGCAAGATGGGGATGGTCGTGGTCGGCGCGACTTCGCCGTAGACCATGTGGGCGGTATTGGAGCACAAGATCGCACCTTGGGCACCCGCGGCCGCGAGGCGCGCGACGGCATCAGAGATCAACCGCGCGATCTCGGACCAATCGCCCTTGGCTTGAAGCTCGTGGATGCGACGCTGGTTCAGAGTGAAGACAAGCAGGGGCGGGTTGGTGTTGTTTCCATAGGCGTTGTTCACGGCCTTGTTGATCACTTGGTAATAATCCACGGTGGATAGCCACGAGACACCGCCCACCAGGCCGAGCGGCCGCATTTCGGTTTCGGCGGGAGGCTTGGCCGGTTGGGCTGCGAGATTGCACAGCACCACCGCGCCACCGATCAGGAATCGGGTGAGTTTTTTCATGGGGTTGATCTTGCCGCCGAAGCTCAGCCACGCGGGGGTTGCGCACGATCCGCCTTTTCGGATGACGAAGCCCGGTTGGACGGAGATGCCTCGTCCGAAGTCGCCGGCCCGGCCCCCACGTTGCGCTGGGGCGACTGGTTAGCCTTTTTCCGCTGTTGTCGGGTCTATCACGCGCCTGACTTCGGACACACGGTTGGCTGGAAACCCTCCCTGCTTCGCATGCTCACGCACCATCGCTTCATTCGGTGCGATGTACACGCAGTAGATCTTGTCGTCGGTCACGATGCTCTCAAGCCACTGGATTTGCGGCCCGAGATTCTTGAGCACGCCGCAAGACTTTTGGGAAATGCCTTGCAGCTGTTCTGACGTGAGCTTTCCGGCTCCGGGCAGGTCTCGTTCGATTACGTATTTTGGCATATGTGTGTGGGGACAGAAGTTTTCTTTGGCTAACAGTGTAATTAACCCTTACTCAGTCTGGCTTTAGCAGTCGGCGGTGACGGCAGAGCCGGGGCGGCGGCGGAAACTGAAGTAAACACGGAGATTCCGGTAGCCGAACAAAATACAAATTGCACGAAGCAATTCACCGCAAATTCGGGTAGAACGGAAAATCGCGCAGGCTCCCGTCGAAAGCCTTACTGCGAGTATGGCTTTCGTCGGCGACCGTACTCCCAGGGAAAACACCTCGATTGTCTTCTCGAACTGGGACTCGGTGCTCGCCACGGCCCGACTCGACCCGACGGTGCGGGCCGACTACGCGCGCGAAATCACCCGATTTCAGGAGCATTGCCACCAGCGCCAAACGGTCGCCTCTGCCAGCGCGGCACAAAACTATCTGGCGGGTGCGTTCGCCGCTCGACCGCGTATAGGCTGCGCCCACGCGACGGACCCTGTTGCGCGCGCGGGGGGCCACATCGCCCCAATGCGAAGGAGGGTCGGGAGAGTTCTGAACTTTGCTAATCCGTTTGCCTGCCAAACCCACCCACGCCGGGAACGGAGGAGAGGCAAAAAAATGTGGGGCAAAAAATGAGAGACCGGCGTCCGACTGATTTCATCTCTTACCTCCCATCTTTTTGCCTCCCTGCTCCGCACCCGAGCCGGACGGGGTCAGCATCGATGCTCCCACCGGGGCGGAGGAGGTTTTCCACGAAGGCCTTAGCGGCGCGGCCGGCGGCGGTGGAGATTTCCGGGCAGTCGAGCCCGCGCAGGCGCAGTTTCAACTGGTGCGTGTAGCCAGGCGCGATCGCGAGCCCGACGGCCAGCGTGTCGCCGTCGCAATTTTGCGCACCGTGGCGGCGGAGGTGAAGAGTTGGTCCCGCGTCGCATGGTCCACTTGGAGGACGCCCAGCTCAATTCGGCATGCGCGTGCCGAATCGGGTAGCAGCGTTGAAGCGGCGCGCACTGGCGAAGGGTGCCAGTGGCAACGGCGCCGCAACGCACCGGGCGCAGAACTAACAAATAACGGACTGCCCCGTTGGATCGGCCCGGCAAACAATCACGCGCTCCAACCGCGCCACTTCCCGGCCTTCACAGCAAGGCACCAGCGCACCACTTCCTCCACCATCCGTCGCGTGCCGTCCGGTTCCCATACGTGGTCACAGCCCGCGAGCTCCACGAATTTCTTCGGTCCGCGGGCGCGCGCCAACGCCTCCCGCGTGTCGTGCACCGGCACGATCGAATCGTTGCTCCCGTGCACGAACAACCAGGGCACGGAAATCAACGGCGCGAGATCGACGACGGTGCCGATCCGACGGAGATCCTCCCAATACGCGGCGGAGAGCACGCACCCCGGTTTGCCCCACATGAGATCCCGCCCCGGGGTGAGCTGCCCGAAGTGCCGTTCCGCAAATGCCCGCACGTGGACCATGCCTGCGAGTGAAATCAACCGCCGGATGCGTTGATCCTCACTCGCCCGCAACACGCCCACCGCGCCGCCCATGCTGTGCCCGGCAAAAGTGACCGCGTACCCGCGCAGCGCATCGAGCACGGCTCCCAGATCCGCGACCTCCTTGGTGATCGTCGCATCCGCGAATTGCCCCTCTGAGCCGCCGTTGCCGGACCACGAAACGCGCAGCGCCGGAACCCCGGCCGCCGCGAGACCCTCCGCCAATGCCACGAGAAACGGACGATCCTTGTGCCCGGTCACGCCGTGACCGATGACAACAATCTCATCCGCTCCCGCCGCCCCCGGATGAAAGGTGCAATCGAGCCGCTCCCCCTGCGCATTGATGATCCGATCAAACATGATGCACGCGGACTACCGGATCCGCGCGATCCGTGCCAGCTTCTTGCGGGCGAGATGGCGCACCGCCCCGGGGCGATCGGACCACAGTCTGAATTGTGCGCCATGGCGCACAATGTGCCGACGCGCGAGTTGCGTTCTGTTATTTTTAGCCGATAGATTTCTGCTGCATGAATCCCCGCCCCCGGCTTTCTGTGATAATCGTGATGTGCGCTTGCGCGCTGCCGGGCCGGTCGGCGGAACCGGCGAAAGTGACGGACGACGATCTGCGCATTCGCGGGATTTTCGAAAGCGCCCTGCCGCGCACCGAGCAGAGAAAATCGCTCCGTCTGATCTTGCACCCCCACCTGGGTGACCTGCGCGAGCGGGACTATCTGCGCACCGCCCTCGGTCTCCGCTACGGGCTGACGCGCAACTGGGAGGCCACCGTCGAGGCCGACTGGTATTTTTCCCATGGCGTGAAGGCGGTGCCATTCCTGCGCGAACAGGGTTTCTCCTCGTGGCACGCCGGTTCGAAATACCGCCTCGGCGAAGTGTGGGCCAGCGGCTGGGAATGCTCCGTCGGAGCCGACGTCGTCCAGCCCATCGGCACGCCGCCCACGACCGTGACCGACGGCCTGCGCCATCTGTCCCCCTACGTGACGTTTTCGCGGCAGCTCAAGCGCTGGCCGGACTGGCGCGTATTTTTCGGCACCTCGTATGATTTTGTCGAAAACACCGGCATCGTCGGGAAGCTAAAAAAGAATCAACTGACGGACGATGCGGTCGGGGTCTCCGGCGGACTGCTCTGGGCCCGGGGCGCCGCGACCTACACCCTCGAAGCTTCGTACGCCACGATGCATTCCTCGTCGGACAACACGCGGGACATCCTCACGATCCGGCCCGGTCTGGTGTGGGCGATCCCCCCGGTCTTCAAGTTCGGATCGAGCGGCAAATGGCTCCTCGGTTTCGCGCTGCGGCTGAGCGACGGCGCCGACGGCGTCGACCTGGGCGCGAGTGTCAAGCTGCGGGTGAATTTCGACTTCAAGCGTTTGCTGGGGCTCAAACCGAGAGAGACGGCGGCCGGCCGATAGACCGCATTTTCCGCACCGCGTGGGCTGCACCGTGCGTCAGTTGGCGATGGCTGCGGCGAGCACTACGGATTGCGCCCGGGAAAGGGCGAGGCTCCCGGTCTTGCCCGGGACCTTGCGGGTCCACTTTCGGCGGCGGGCGCTGGGGCCGGAAGGCAAGGGAATGGGTGGCAGGGGAATAAATTCCCTGGCAGTTCATTCCCCTGCCTCCCATTCCTCTGCAAAAGTCTCCGTCGACCGCGAAATTTGTCATGGTAACAGCGATCGTCGTGCGGAAAAAACTTAAGCGCCATTCGGTGCCCCGCCGGTTGCCAGATGCGAACCCGCCTCGCCGCGGGGTGGTGGCACCCCGCCTCCACCAGCAAGTCGGGAATCGTCGTCCGCGCGAGCGAAACGAACCAATCGCCGCGCGGGCCTCCCCGTCGTCACTCCACTCGGATGATCGCCTCCATATAAGGGTGCGGCGTGCAATAGTATTGGTACGTGCCTTTTTTCTCGAGCACCTTGCTGAAGGTCTCGGCGTGCCCGAGCATCTTCGAAGTGAAATGTTCGGGCGCTTCGCGTGTCACGACATCGTGGACCCCGGCGAACTCGCCGTTGTAGAAAGTGAACACGTCCTCGTTAATCCACTCGACCGTGGTGCCCGGCGGCACGACTGCGACCTTTGGCCAGTAGGAGTTGCCGATGATTTGCACGCGCAGCTTTTTCAGGCCGGGCGGCAGCACATAGGGGTTGGTGAGATCGTCGGTGCCCGGTTGGAACGGTGAGATGATGCGCACGGCTTTGGCCTTGAGCGCCTCGATCGCTTCCGGAGTCTGCCGCGGGCCGTCGGCGAGCACGATCGCGTCGCGTTCCGCATCCTTCGTCGCCTGCAGGATTCCGATGGCGCCGCGCGTCGCGCTGCCGAAGGAGTGCGTCACAATCAAATAGGCGCCCTCGTCGGGCGGAACCCGGAAGTCGACCACCCAGGAATCCGAGGGTCCGGCGATGACGGTCTGCCCGCCGGTAAAGGTGTTCTCCGGCGTGGGCATGCCCTGCCAGTAGGCGTAGTCCCAGATGATCCCCACCAGGTGGAAGGTGGCGGTGAGATTCGGCCCGACATTGAGAAAGTTCACGCGCACAAAATCACCGGGCCGCGCCTTGATCGGGCTCTCGGCGTAGCGGAAAAGTTTGCCGTTGAACAACACGTACGCGGCGCGGCCCTCGACGGCGTCTTTGCCGCTGCTGAACAGCTCGTGCTGCACCATGTAGATCTCGATGTCGGGTTTGCGGCCCATGACCTCCTCCATCTTGAATTTCTTCGTCTTCGGCTTGACGACCATGATGCCGTACTGCCCGAGCAGCGTGTGCATCGGGATCGCGTGGCCGCCGGGCGCACAGTGGTACATATACACGCCGGGATGATTGACGCGGAAGCTGAGGGACTTCGTCTGGCCGGGGTTGATCCGGCCGAGGTATTTCGAGGTCTGCGTGTAGGCGGCGTGCATCGAGACGCCGTGCGCCACGTCGCCCTTGTTGACCGCGGTGATCTCAACCACATCGCCTTCGTCGGCGATGAGCGTCGGGCCGGGGATGGTGCCGTTGACCGTGAATCCGCTGTAGATGACGCCGTTGCCGAGCGACACGTCGCCTTCGGCCATCGTGAGCGTGAATTTCTTGTCCGGGGCTGTGCCGGGTTTCACGTAGCTGGTTTCCCAGATGCCGAGCTTCTTGTCGCGGTCGATAATCGACTGGAACGGGTGCGGTGCGGTCACGGCCGGCGCGGGGGCCTTCGCGGCCGGCGCCGCAGCGGGCGCGGTCGCAGTGGCAAACGCAAGCGGGGCCCGGCTTAACCGCGCGGCGCCGGCGACGGTCGGCGAGATGATCGCGCCGCTGTTGAGCACGGTGGAGAGCAGCTGTTGCGAACCCTCCCAGCTGGAATTTTTCACAAGGCTGACCATTTCCGCGGCATGGGCGGATGGGCTCTCGCCGGTGAGCAGGCGGATGGCCATCGCTGCGGTGCAGGCCTCGCAGGCGCGGGCGCACGGGACGAAGAGCAGGGCGAGAAGCGCGGCGGGAGCGAGAATGCGCCGGCGGAGGTGGTGATGAAGCGGAGGATTCATGGGAAACGAGGAGTTTAGCGGGAATAACTGCGGCCAGCGGCGTGAAAGGTCGAACGGAGTCGTTCCACCTGCACGGCCAGCCATGTCGGCGAATCGCCCGTCACCATACCGGTCGGACGACGGACCGTCCTTGATTTAGCTCAAGAGTTGGACGAATCAACCGTAGTCCCCCCACCGCGCGCCAACGCATGCGTAGCGAATCACAATTTCCGAGGAGAAAACCGGCGCCGTCGGCGTAGTTTGGTTAGTGGCCGCCCGGCGGTCAGCCGGCCCGACCCACCCTAATCCGGCGGGACGCCCGATGCGGCAACTCTCCAAAAAACCGATGAAAACTCTCCCGATTTTCCAGAAGGCCGAGGCTTATCTCAACATCCACCTGACGCACACGGGGCCGGGAGGAACACCCCATTCCGTCGGCCCCTTCATCACGATTTCGCGCGAGGCGGGCACGGGTGGCACCGCACTTGCCCAGGCGCTCGCCGAACGTCTCCCGGCCGGCGACGAACGTCCGTGGGAGGTGTACAGCGGCAATCTGATTGAGGAAATGCTGCGCACCAACGACCTGCCGCCCCACCTCGCGCGTTTTCTGCCGGAGGACCGCATTTCGGAGGTCGATGCGTCGGTGGGTGAAGTCGTCGGGCTGCATCCCAATCTCTGGATGCTGGTCGCGAAAACCAACGAGCTCATCCGCCGGCTGGCGCGCGGCGGCCACGCGATTCTCCTCGGCCGCGGATCCAACTTTGCGACGCTCGACCTGCCCAACGGCGTCCATGTGAGGCTCGTCGCGAGTTCCGCATATCGCGATGCCCGGGTGGCCCGGCTGCAATCCCTCGACGTCGCCGAAGCCGCCACCCGGAACGCCGCGCGCGATGCTGCCCGCCAGCGTTACGTGCGGGCGACGTTCAACGCCAACGGGGCGGACCCTACGACGTACGATCTCGTGATCAATGTGTCGCAGATACCATTCGAGATGATGGTCGATCTGATCGCCAATTACGTGGCGGCCCACGAACGCAACCCGGCCGCCTTCCCGGCGCACCGGTGATTTTCCGGATTGGTGTTATCCTGGCAGATTCTGAGTCATTCGGCAGGGCTGGCTGATCTTTTGGAGGCGGCGTGCCCCCCATCCCGCGAAGCCTGCGCTCAGCCCGACCAATTCAGGTCAACCACGAATCGACACAGATGGCCGGCATTCAGCGCAGCCGCCCCAAGCCTTTGCCACCTTGGCCAAACAATTTAACGGGCCCGACCCCGTGGAACAACTGCCGCGAGCGTGCGTCTCGACATCGGCGACCGCGACGACATAATCCCGCCCCAACATGAATCCTCCGCTCAGACGCTGTGCCCGCTCCTTCCGGAACCGCCGTGAGGCGCTCCGCCGTGGCTTCACGCTCCTCGAAATCCTCGTCGTGCTGGCGATCATCGGCCTGCTCGCCGGTCTCGCCATCACCAACGTCGACAAGATTTTCGGCGGCGCCCAGCAGGGCACCGTCCAAATCTTCGTGAAGGAGAGCATGAAGACCGCCCTCACGACCTACCGCATTCACATGGGCGACTATCCGCCCAACCTCGAGGCATTGATCACGCGGCCGTCCGCCAAGGGGGATCGCTGGAACGGCCCTTACATCGAGGGCACGAAAATTCCCCAGGATCCATGGGGCGAAACCTATCAATACGCCTATCCCGGCACGCGGAACAAGGGCAGCTACGATCTGTGGTCCAAGGGGCCCGACAAACAGAGCGGCACCACTGACGACATCGGCAACTGGGACTCCGCCGCCGGGGGCGAGAAGTAAGGTCGCGGCCTGAAGCCGCCAGCCCGCATTTCTCGCAACGCGGCAACCGCAACCGAAGGAACCCGGCAATCGTGAAATCTGGCATCTGGCATCCAAAATCTGGAAATTTCAAAGCGACGAATTTCGAGACGACAAGGCCGGTCAATTTCCTTTCCGGGTCGAGATTCCCAGATGCCCGGTGCTCGATGCCCGACTGCCAGCCGGTCGCTGGCGCTCGGTCCAGGGCTCCCGAAAGCGGCGCAGGACGGTGGTATTTTCGCTCAAGACCCGGCTTCACCTTGCTCGAGGTCCTGCTCTGCATCGCCCTCATCGCCCTGTTGGGCGGGGTGCTGATCGGCGGCGCCTCGCATCTGCTGTCGGAGCAGCCGGTGACCCCGCACGCCGTTTTCTGGAAGGCCGTCCAGGAAGCCCGCAAGGCCGCGCTCAAGTCGGAGCACGAGATCCGGCTGAAGTTCGACCGCGAGAAGAAACACTTCTACCTCGTCGACGGAATCGCGCCGTCCGCCGTCGCGGAGGACGGCGTCACGCGGGTGGAGACACCGCTCAAGATCTTTCCGATCGCCGCCGAGCTGGCCCGGGATCTCACGGTGGATTTTCTCGGGGCCTCGGCCAAGGGCGGCAACACAATCCTCGTCGGCGGCGTGCTGCTCGAGTCGCGGACGATTTCCCACGTGTCGTTTTATTCCGACGGCACCTGCATGGCGTTTCGCGCCCAGCTGGCGCGCAACGGCGCCAGCACCATTCTCTCGATCGATCCCTGGACCTGCGCCCCGGTGCTCACGCCGGCCGACCCGAATGCGCCGCCCGCCTCCTGAGCCCTCACGATGCCCCCGGCCGATCGAACCCCGGTTCGATCGGCCAATCCGAAGGATGGAGACCTTCGCGCCGGGTCGGACGTTTTTTGGATTTCACCGCGCGCCGCGCGGTTTCAGCAGCCGGGTGGAGCCGGAGTATCCGAGGCCGCTTGAGCGCGCGGAGGGGACCCAGCATCCAAAGTCAAAACCCGACCGGCTGCCGGGATTCACGCTGCTCGAAGTCCTGGTGGCGCTGACGATTTTTGCCATGGCGGCCGTCATGCTCGGCTCGTCGTACCTCAATGTGTTGAACAGCTACGAAGTCGTCTCGCGCGGCGTGCAACTCAACGAAGACTTCGCGTTTGCCCGGCAGCACGTGCTCAACGAACCGGACCGCAAGAAAGTCGAGGAGGGCGGCGAATTCGAGACCGCGGGCTCGCGCCGGGCAAGGTGGAAAGCCGCGATCGAGTCGACCGGCGTGGCCGACGTCTTCCGGGTCACCTTCACGTGTGAGATTGCGGATCCCAACCGCCCGGAGCCCGAACGGCAGGAGCAGGCCTTCCTGCTGCTCCGCCCCACGTGGGTGATCGATGCCGGCGAGCGCGGCAAGTTGAAGGAGGACGCCAAGACGCGCATCCTCGAATTCCAGGTGAAACAAAAGCAGCGATGAACCCCACCCGCCGCGCTTTCACGCTGCTTGAGATGCTCCTCGCACTGGCGCTCGTCGCCCTGCTGCTCATGGCGATGAACACGTTTATCTTTTCCATGGGGGAACTCTGGGGCCAGCGCACCGATCTGCGGCTGTTCGATCAGCACGTGCGGGCGGTCACGCGTTTCCTCGACAATGAACTGCGCGCCTCCGCCCTGCCCCCCGCGGCCCGGGCCGGCTCCACGCCGATCGCGCTCCAGGAGATCCGCCCGCAAAACGGGCTCATGGAAAAAATGCTCACCTTCGAACTGCCCGCTGGCAGCCGGCTCTTCAACTGGCCCGAACGTCCGCTGCCCGAGGTCGTGTGTTCGTTTCAGGTGCGCCCCGGTGAGGGCCTGGTGATCCTCTGGCATTCGCGGCTCGAGAAAAATTTCGAGACCGACCCGCCCCGCGAAACCGTCGTCACCCCACTGGCCACCGCGCTCGCCTACGACTACTACGACACCGATTCCCGCCGGTGGTCGACCGAGACGATCTTGAAGCCGGATCCCCAGGGGCAGCCCCTGACGCCGCAGCGGCTGCGATTGAAATTCACCTACGGCAAACTCACGCGCGAGAGCGTAATCACCCTGCCCGCGCCCGGCGAGGCGCTGCCGGTTTTTTAAACCCGTGTACGGCGTGAACCACACTGAAAACGATTCGTCGGTTGGAGGCGGGGTGCCCCCACCCCGCGGAATCACGCGTCCGAGTCCGAAAACCCGCGGGGTGAGGGCACCCCGCCTCCATGTGATGGTGACGGCGGAGGTTCGATCGACCGGCGTAAAATCCTCCCCTTCGCCCCGCCCCACCCGCGCCTCGGTGCTCGTGATCGTCATGATCACCCTGCTCTTCGCCACCTTTGCGCTGCTCGCGTTCATGGAAAAGGCGGCGGTGGATCTCCTCGTTGATCAGCGGGTGGCGGTCACCAAACGACTGCGGACCGAGGCCTACTCCGCGCTGGAGGTGGTGCTCGGCGTGTTGGTGGATTTCCGCGAGGTCGGCAACGGCTTGCGCAGCCCGGCGGAAGGCTGGAACGATCCGCTGGCCTTTGCCGGTTATGCACCCTCGGAGGGTTGCGTCATCGAAGTCACCTTCGAGGACGAAAGCGGGAAACTCTCCCTGCCGCACATCAATGCTCAGGTCATGACGAACCTGTTCATGCAATGGGGTGTGCTGAAAAACGACGCCGATGCACTCGCCGATGCGCTCCTCGGCTGGATGAAACGCGGCCACGTCTACACCTCGCCGCTCCAGCCCAATTACGAGTATGGCGCGATTCCGTACGAGCCGCCCGGCCGGCCGATGCGGTCGTATCACGAACTCGCCGCGATCGATCGGGTCCGCGACTATTTCTACGATCCCGACGGCCGGCCGAACGACGCCTGGCGGCGCTTCGTGGACAACGTGTCGTTGTTCGATTTTGCGAAGCCCAATCTCAACGCGGCCAAACCCGATGTGCTGGCGGCCCTTGGTCAGTATGATCCGATGCAGACGCGCAACGTCACCGACTACCTGCGGGGCCAGGGAAATTTTCAAACCAACGGCCCGGGGATTTTCCAGAACAACAACGACGTGGCGAACATCGCCGGGCCGACGGGCGATGCCGGGGGATTTGCGACCACGATCGGCGCCCTCCGCATCAACCTGACGGTACGGGAAGGGCGCAACGAGTACCGGGTTTCGACGGTCATCGCGCCCCCTGGCGGCGCCACCACCGTGCAGACCACGGCAACCAAGAAGGAGACGACCACCGCCAATAGCGCCACCCAGCAGCAAAACCAACCCAACGCCACCCAAGCCAGCGCGAAACCTGGTGGGACGACGGGTGCCAAGGATGCCGCCGGCCGAAACCTGAAGTATCCTTTTACGCTCTTGGAAATTCGGGAGAATGATGAGATTTACCAAGCGTCGGCGACGCCGACGACATGAACACGACGACATGAACACGACGACAAGACCACGGGACGACGGGACCACAGGACCACGGGACCAGAAGACCAGGAGATGTATTTCCCGATTGTCGGTAGGGCCGCGCGGCGATCGACCTCATTCGATTTCGGAGGGCTGCGCTTTGTCGCAGCCGCAGACGTGACCATAAGAATCGGCGCCGACAAAGCGGCGCCCTCCGATGCTCGCGCCGCCACCGCCAACCGGGAGAAGCGTTAATCGCCCCTCAACCTCCCATTATGCGATCTTGTTCTCTGAGGCCGGTAGTCCGTACTCTCTTGATCATGCCGTCCCGTAGTCCCGTCGTCCCGTAGTCCCGTCGTCCTGTCGTCCCTCATGCCCTCGCCTTTCCGATTTCTTCGTGCCGGACCGCCGCCGCCCAAGGTGGCGCTGCTGTCCGATGCCGCGTTTTTCACGCGCACGATTTCGATTACGGCGGGCGCGACCGCGGAAGACGCCGCGGCCCAGGTCGAAATCGCCCTGGAGGCGATCTCGCCGTTCCCCCTCGCCCAGCTATATTATGGCTGGTTCCGGAAGCCACTGGCGGACGAGGCGCTGGTGTTCGCCGCCTACCGGCGTCGTTTCACCAACGAACAAACGGTGGAGTGGGACGGAGCCGAGGTGGTCTTGCCGGGATTTGCCGCCGCCCTCGGCGCCGCCGTCGAACCCGCGACGACAGTCCTGCTGAGCTATGCGGAGGCCATCACCGCCGTGCATTGGGCGACCGGCCAGGTGCCATCCAAAATCCTGACGCGCGTCATCGATCCCGAGGCCACGGAGGAGGACCGCGCGCGGATTCGCACGGCGCTCGTGGCGGAGCTTGGCGGCAGCAAGACAGTCATCGAACTCGCCACGCCGCTCGCACCTGAACCGGCCAAGAATGACGGCGAAATCGTCTTCCGCAGCGGGGAGTTCGACTCCCTGTTGCCCTCCGCCGCACTCACCGCCGCCGACGTGCGCGACAAAGGCGAGCTCGCCGCGTTGCGCAGTGCCCGGCGGCGCGACGTGCTGATGTGGCGCGTGGCCGTCGGCTTCGCCGCCTCCCTTGCCGTGCTCAGCCTCGGGGAGCTCTCCTTGGTCGGAGGCCGCATGTGGCAGCAGGTGCGACAGAAGCAGTTTGCCGCCCAAAAGCCGCTGGTCGACAAGATCACCGGCATCCATGAACTCACCAACAAGATCGAGGAGCTCGCCACCAAGCGCCTCATGCCGCTCGAGATGATGACCCAGCTAACCGGGCTGGAACTCGAGCGCAAACCGCCCGAAATCCTGTTCACGCGCATTGTGGCGGACCAGTCGAAAGGTCTCTACACGATCTTTGTCGATGGCCGCGCGAGCAACGCCGCGCAAATCAACGTCTACGAGTCCACGCTGCGAAAATTGCCCGCGATCGAAAAGGTCAATGCGCCCATTTCCCAGGTGCGCGGCGATCAGGCCCAGTTCACGCTGACGGCGGTGTTCAAGCCCGAGGCGTTGCTGGCCCCCGAGCCGCCGAAACCTCCCACCCCATGATTCGCGCCGTCCGCATTTTCTTCCTCACCCGCGCGCTGCGCGAAAAACTGCTGCTCGTGGCCTTCGTCGCCATCGGGGCGATTTGGTGGTTCTCCGCGTTCAGCAAACGCGCGGGCACGTTTTGGCGTGAACAGCGCAGCACCACCACCCGCCTCGCCGAACAGGCCCAGTGGATCAAGAACCGCACGATTATCGAGAAGACCGCCCAAAAAACGGCGGAACGGCTCGACCCCTCGCGCACCTTGAACGGCAACCAGCTGGTGACCACCGTCGCCCAGCTGGCCACGGAAGCCGGACTGAAGAACACCGTCAGCAGCGCCCCGACCACCGAGAAAAGCGGCCAGTTTGCCGTCCACACGGCCGCGTATGACATCAACCAGGCCGCGTGGGACCCGTTGAAGACGTTTTACGAATCGCTGCAGAAACGCTCACCCTATATTTCAGTGGAACGTTTTATTCTCTCCTCCGCCGCCAACAACCCCGCGACCCTGACGCTGAACCTGAAAGTTGTGTCGGTGGAAATCGTGCCGTAGCAGCCTGTCGGACGTGAAAACCGCACCTCCAGGCAACTTCGACGTTCCCCGGCAAGCGCAGCGGCCTTCCCGACCGGCTGCTTAACGAAAATGCCGTTGGCATTTTCGCGTCGAAACGTCGAACGGCGCGCCTTACGGGCTTGGAAATTCCCAGATTCCAGATGACTGATTCTCGATTTCAAGATTCCCCAATAATTTGGTTTCGGTCCCGAACCGTGGTGAAAAAATCACGCGCCTACGACCAAGCCGGTATTGCCTAACCGCGCATCTATGCCGCGTATCCCATCTAGCCGATCTGTTACCGGTCTCTGTTTGCGCCGCGTTCCACACTGCTTCATTTTTCCCGATCCCGCCGACATCGCTCCATGAACCTGCTCCCGCCTTCCACCGCCCGCGCCGCCGTCCTCGCCGCGCTCCTTCTCTGGCTGTCGCCGCGGGCCCTGCGCGCCGAGGATGCGGTCCGCTACAAATATCAGGACTATCAGGAAATGGGCGGCCGCATCGCCGTGAAAGTCCACGGGGTGTCCTTCGAAAAAGATCTCGGCACCGCCACGCGCCTGAAGATTGAAGGCGTGATCGACGCCATCGCCGGTGCCACGCCCAACGGCCAGCCCGCCCCCGCCGGCTCCGACCAGGTGCCGCTCTCCCAACTGACCGAGCGGCGCAAGGCGTGGAACGCCGCGCTCTCCCGGCAATTTGCGGGCATCAACCTCGCGCTCGGCGCCGCCAACAGCCGCGAGAGCGACTACGTCTCCACCGGTTGGTCGCTCAACACCATCACCGACTTCAACCAGAAGAACACCAGCCTGCTCGTCGGCCTCGCCGGCACCGACGACGACATCCGCGTGTTCTACCAGACGGCGTGGGCCCGGAAACGCACCAACGATCTCATCGTGGGTGTCACGCAGCTGCTCGATCCCCAGACCTCCGTCACCCTGAATTTCACCTGGGGCCGGCAGCGCGGCTTCCTCGCCGACCCGTACAAGCTGGTGCAGAAGAACACCGAGATCATCCCGGGCGTGTCGCTCCCGCTCACGTTCCCGGAAAACCGCCCGGCGGAGCGCGACAAGTGGATCGGACTGGCCGGCCTCAACCGCTCGTTTCCCGGGCTGCACGGGACCGTCGATCTCAGTTACCGGCTGTATCATGATAGCTACGACACCACCGCGCACACCCTTGATCTTGCCTGGTTCCAGCACCTCGGCGAACACGTGATTCTGCGCCCCGGCGTGCGTTTCTACGAGCAGAGCGCCGCCGACTTTTTCCACTACCGGCTCGACGGCACGTCGGTGGTGCCCGCCGCCGGGCCGCCCCGCCCCCAGGGTCCGTTCTACTCGTCGGACTACCGCCTGTCCAAGATGCGAACTTTCACCTACGGATTGAAACTCATCTGGAATGCGACCGCGGCGTGGCAGCTCGACGCCGCGTTCGAGCGCTACGACATGCGTGGCAGGGACCGCGTGACACCGCAAAGCGCCTACTGCCGCGCGAACATCATCACCCTCGGCGGCCGCTTCGCGTGGTGAACCGGACATGGCCGTCATCGCCCAATCCCGCCGCCCGCCGCCGCCCGCTCCCACCGGGGCGAACGCGCACCTGCCGTTGCGCAAGCTCGGGTTTCCCGCGCTCGGCACCTCGTGCACGGTGCAGTATGCCGCGCCGGGTGGCGACCCGCAGGCGGCGGCGTTTGAGCGGGCCGTGGTCGCATGGGTCGGGGCGTTCGAGGCCAAATACTCCCGCTTCCGCCCCGACAGCCTGATCAGCCGCATCAACGCCGCCGCCGGACGCGACTGGATCGAGGTCGACGCCGAGATGGAGGGAATGCTCAAGCTGTGCGACACCCTGCATTTCATGACGCAGGGGGTCCTCGATCCGACGACGCTGCCCCTGATCCAGCTCTGGAATTACAAATCAGATGCACCGCGGGTGCCGGCGCCGGCGGAGATTGCCGCCGCGCGTGAGCTGGTGGGCTGGAAAAAATTGCAACGGACCGCCGGCAAAGTGTTCCTGCCCACGCCGGGCATGGCGCTTGATTTCGGCGGCTTCGGCCAGGAATACGCCGTCGATCTCGCCGCGCAGATTGCCACTGACCATGGCATCACGAACGCGCTCGTCGACTTCGGTCACGATTTGCGCGCGGTCGGCACACCGCCGGATCGACCCGCGTGGCACATCGGCCTCGAAGATCCGCGGCGACCGGCCGAGACTGCCGGCAGCATCGCCGTGATCGGCAAGGGTGTGGCCTCCTCCGGCGATTACATCCGCCGCTGGATCGTCGCGGGAAAACGGTACGGCCACATCATCGATCCGCGCACCGGCTGGCCGGTGGCCAACGGTTGTCTGCAGGCCACGGTGGTGGCGGCGAGCTGCCTGCAAGCCGGGGTGCTCTCGACGACCGCCTTTGTGCTCGGCGTACCCAAGGGCATCGAATTCATCCAGGCCTGCCCCGGCGCCGAAGGCCTGCTGGTGACCGAACACGCCCGCGCCCAAACCCGCGGTTTTTTCAATTATGTGGTATCGTAAGCTGCAACTCGCCGTTTTGTTCGCGCTCATCACCCCGCCCGCCGCCCGCGCCGACGTGAAAGTCGGCGACGTGTTTCCCTCGCTCGTCTCCGCCGGTCTCGTGAGCCTCGCCGGCGGGCCGCTGCCCGCCACGGCCGGCCAGGTCGTGCTCGTCGATTTCTGGGCGTCGTGGTGCGCCCCGTGCAAAGCGTCGTTTCCGATGATCGCCAAGCTCCACCAGGAGTACGCCCCGCGCGGCCTCGTGATTGCCGCGATCGGGCTGGACGACAAATCCGCCGCGGCGGAGGCGTTTGTGAAAAAACTCGCGCCGCCGTTTCCCACGTTGCACGACCGCGGGAAGAAACTCGTGCAATCGGTCGTCGTACCCGCCATGCCGACCAGCTACCTGATTGGCCGCGATGGCCGGGTGCGTTTTTTGCACGCCGGATTTCACGGCGACCGCACCGAAACCGAACTGCGCAAGAACCTCGAAACCCTCCTGGCCGAAAAACCTTAATCCCATGAACACCCGCCTCCGTTTCAGCGTCCTGATCCTCGCGACCGCCACCGCCCTGTTTTCCGGCTGCGCCAATCCCAACCTCGTGCGGGTGAAACCCTGGGAGCGCGGAACCCTCACCAATTACACCATGCGCCCGGATCGCGACCCGCTGCACACCGCGATGATGGAGCACACCTTCTTCTCGCGCGAAACCGCCGCCGGTGGCCGCGGCGTGGGCGGCAGCGGCTGCGGGTGCAATTGACCGCTTGGTCTCGACGCAAGAGTTGGCGCGCCGGCACCATCAACTTGTCGCGGTGGAGGCTGAGAGAGTGTTCGGTGACGGGCAGGACTTTCCCACTATTTGCGAATTGTGCGGCCAGCCGCACAATCACGGAAAACCGCAACCACCCTTCCGGTTCTCCGCACTACCCCCAAGCCGACTCTTTCGGATCGCTCACCGTGGGAGCGAAGCGTTGGCCACCGTCGGGCCGGGCTGGGGACGATTTGCGTAAAGCGCGGGCGGGGCTTTCTGGCTTGGTCTTGTCCGCCCGGAAGATCGGCGCCCGGTAATTGCCCCGGTTGAGCATATGATAAATCCCCTCGGCCGACTCCAGTCGGAGTTTACGCGCCATGGTGCTCGCCGGAGAATTCGCTAAAATCCCGACATCAACCCCAAACCCCAAAGCCTGACCCTCTTGGCTTGGTTCCGAGGCCTCCGCCGACACAGTCGGAACCGCCGCACCTACTGCTGACACTCGCCGGCCGGCCCGTGTTCAACCGTTCCGCCAGCCAGACATTCGAGACCGATGACACCGTATTCATCGCGGCCGCGAGCCGCACTTTGGGTTCCGCCGACTTCCGGGCCGGCAAGCGATCGAGCGCCACCTTGAGCCGTTTCGCCAGCCGGCCAAGCCGGTCTTCCCGAAGCAGGGCGCGCATTTCACGGTGCGCTTCGCCATCGGCTCCGCGCAACTCCAAGCCCCCGCTGCCGGACGCGCGGGCGGGGCCGATCCACGCGGCCAGTCCGCTCGTTGTTAATTCATACCGCCGCTAGGGCCATCACCCACGGCTCCGATTTAACATCTAGCTGACACCGCCCTGGGATCGGCATCCGCTTGGTCCGAAACCCCGCTTGACGCCCTCCCGGGGCGCGCGATCCTGCTGCGGTGGCGGGACCCGGTCCGCCCCTCGGCATGCGCATCCTCGTAATCGAAGACGAACGGCAACTCGCCGGGCACATCACCCGCGCCCTCGCGCGCCACGGCCATTGCCTGACCGCGTTGCACGATGGCGCCGAGGGCCTGACGGCCGCGCTCGCGGATCCACCCGATCTGGTGCTGCTCGACCTCAACCTCCCCGGACTCGACGGGCTCTCCGTGCTGGCCCGCCTGCGGGCCGCTCAGAGCCCTTCGCGCGTGCTGATTCTCACCGCCCGGGGCGAAGTGGAACAGCGGGTCAAGGGCCTGCACGCCGGCGCCGACGACTACCTCGCAAAACCATTCTCGATGGACGAACTCGCCGCCCGCGTCGAAGCCGTCGGCCGGCGTGGCGCCACCGGCACCGCGGACGACCTGCTCAAGGTCGCCGATCTGCGCATGGACGTCCGCCACCGCCGCGTGACCCGCGGCGGGAAAATAATTGCACTCTCGCCGCGCGAGTTCGACGTGCTCCAGGTGCTCATGCAGGAGCCCGGGCGCCCCTTTTCCCGCACGGAGCTGTGCGAACGGGTCTGGCAGCGCGACCACGAGTACGATACGCGCACGGTCGAGATCTTCATCACCCGGCTGCGCAAGAAACTGGAATCGCCTCCGTCGCCGCCCCTGATCTACACGGTTCGTGGCGTCGGCTATTCCATCCGATCTCCCGAATGAACGGACGTTTTCTCATTCACCCGGCCGCCGCGCTGCTGTGGTGCGGCCTGGTCGGAGCCGCGCCAGCGGTCGCCGCCACCATCGAAGGCCGCGTCTCGCTGCCGAAGACGCGCGCGACCCCCGTCGTCAACCAACGCTACGAGATCGTCACCAAGTCCGGCGTACTTTCGACCAATCCGCCGGTCGCCGTGGTCTACCTCGATGGGACCTTTCCCAAACCAGCGGTGCCGCCCGTGGCGGAGATGAAGCAAAAAGATTTGACGTTCATCCCGGCGCTGCTCCCGGTGCAGATCGGCACGAAGATCGAGTTTCCCAACTTCGACGACACCTACCACAACATCTTCTCATTCTCGCCGCCGAAGCGTTTCGATCTCGGGCGTTACCGCGCAGAGGAGAAACCGGTGCCGTCCCAGACCTTTGACGTCGCGGGACTCGTCACGCTGCGCTGCGACATTCACGAACACATGCGCGCGCTGATTCTCGTGCTCGCGACGCCGCATTTTGCGATCACCGATCCGGCGGGCAGCTTCCGGATGCCGGGACTCCCCGCGGGCCGCTACACCCTGAAGGCGTGGGTCGACAGCCGCACCACGCGCGAACTGGCGGTCGAGGTGCCCGATGGTGAGGCGATCCTGCGGGTGGATTTCCCGTGAACCCGACGCCCGAACCCCGGGGCACGCGCGTCGCGGGCTTTCGCACCAAGCTGTCGGTGTCGATCATGCTGGTCGTCACCGCCATCACCCTGCTCGCGCTCGCGCTGGCGGAGCGCCGCCTCGCGGCCAATGTCGCGGAGGACCTCGAGCGCGAATTCAGGACCGAACTCACTGCCCTGCATCACGCGCAGGCCGTGCGCGGCGCGGCGCTCGTCGAGCGCTGCCGCACGCTGGTGCGCAAACCGCGAATCCGCGCCGCCTTCGAGGACGACGCCCTCGATCTGCTCTACCCCAATGCCGAGGACGAGCTGCGCGACATCGTGGCCCGGAGCGATGACGCCGCTGGTTCGACCTTGCGCGCCCAGTTTTACCGGTTTCTCGACCAACACGGCGCCGTGATTGCGCCCCCCAACCTGCGCGCCGTGGGAACGCTGCGGCCGGAGGAACAGGCGCGGCTCGCCCTGCCGCGGCTGCCCGCCGGGCCGCAGATCGGCTACGTCGTCCGCCGCGTCAATTCGACCGAGGTCGCCTCGATGGTGATGGCGATGCCCATCGTCTCCACTGAAAACACCGGGGCAATCGGGGCAATCGTCCTCGGTTTCAAACCGTTTGAAATCGGCGTGGGCGACCCTGGCTCCGGGATGCAAAGCGGTCTCTGGCTCGATGGCCGGTTGCAGGCGCCGGGCCTTTCACCCGCAGCCTTCACCGCCGTCACGCGCGAGCTGTCCGGGACACGGGCGGCCCCGGCCGCAGCCATCACCACGACCCGGCTCTTGGTCGGAGACGTGCCCCACCTGCTGTTCGCCCAGCGCCTGAACCCTGGTTCGCTCTTTCCGCCCGCTCATGAGATTTGCCTCTATCCGCTCATGGCCCTGGTGTCGCGGCAAAGCCAGCTCCGGTGGCAGGTGCTCGGAGCGGGCGCCCTGTTGCTGCTGCTCGGATTTGGCGCGAGCCACCTTGTGGCCACCCGCCTCTCCGCCCCCGTGGAAAAACTCGCGGTCGACTCCGAGGAACACCGCGCGCAGCGCGCCCGGGCCGAGGCGGCCCTGGAGCTGACGAGCACGGAGCTGCAACGCTCGGCGCGCTTCTCGGCGGATGCCTCGCACCAGTTGAAGACGCCCGTGACGGTGCTCCGCGCCGGTCTCGAGGAACTGTTGGCGCGAGAGAAATTCACGCCGGCCGAATGTGAGGAGATCTCCGCACTCATCCATCAGACCTACCGGCTCTCCAGTCTGATTGAGGATCTCCTTCTGCTCTCGCGCCTGGATGCCGGCCGGTTGAAGCTGGTGCTCTCCCCCGTGAACCTGAGCCAGCTCATCGAAGCCTCCCTCGACGATCTCGGCGCCCTGCCCGATGAACTCGGCGTCGAGGTGGAAACGGACTTTCCGGCTGAACTTTTCATTTTGGGTGAAAAACGCTACACCGCGATCATCCTGCAAAACCTGCTCGAGAACGCCCGAAAGTACAACCGCCCCGCCGGCCGCATCCGCCTCGGCGCCACGGCCGACGGCAGTCTCGTGCGATTTTCCGTCCGCAACAGCGGGCGCCCAATCCCGGCCGACGCCCAGACCCACATCTTCGAACGTTTTCACCGCGGCGCGATGGGCGAAAACGTGCCGGGCTACGGCCTCGGCCTGAATCTCGCGCGCGAACTGGCCCGCCTCCACCAAGGTGACCTGCGACTCGTCCGCTCCGACGAAGACGGCACGGAATTCGAAGTCAGCTTTCCCCTCGCTCCGCCGGCCCAAACCGCGGCTGCTTCCCCATGATCAGACGACCCGTCTTGCTCGCCGGGTTGGCGCTCGCCGCCGTCAACTCGATCCACGCCATCGACGATGTCCTCGATCGCGTGGAGACCGCGCTTACCTTCAGCGCTCCGGACGGCCGGATCCGCGCACGCGTCAGCGGCCTCGTCGACCTCGAGGGTTACCGGGTGCAATTGCCCGCCCCCGGCGTGATCAACACCACCGACGGCTCGCTGCTCGAGCCGCGGCTCACGGTTTTTCTCGACGCGCAGCTCGGCCCGCGCGCCTACATCTTCGCGCAGGCCCGCGCCGACCACGGCTTCGATCCCGGCGAAGGCGCCGCCGAAGTGCGGCTCGACGAATTCGCCCTCCGGCTGGCGCCGTGGGGACGCGATGGCGTCGCCCTGCAAATCGGGCGTTTCGCCACCATCGTCGGTAATTGGGCCACCCGCCACGACTCGTGGGCGAGTTCGTTCATCACGGCGCCGCTGCCCTACGAATATCTGACCGGCGTATGGGACACCGAGCCGATTCGCACCAGCAACGTCCTCCTGCAATGGTCCCATCTCCGCCCCGGCCTGCCGGCCCGGGTGACCGCGATCGAAAAATCCCTGCGCATTCCAATCGTCTGGGGTCCCAGTTACGCCGATGGCGTGATGGTGACCGACGCCATCGGGAAATTCCGCTACGCGTTCGAGGCCAAACTGGGTTCGCTGTCGTCGCGGCCCGAAGCCTGGCGGCATGGGCGCGAACAACGCCACCATCCCACGTTCAGCGGCCACCTCGCCTACCGCCCCAATCCTGCCTGGCAGTTCGGCGTCTCGGCCAGCGGTGGTTCGTACCTGCGCGAATTCGCCAGTCGCACCGTTCCCGCCGGCTACGGCCGCGGCGACTACCGGCAGCTCGTGCTCGCCGGCGACGCGGCGTATGCCTGGCGCCACTGGCAGCTCTGGGCGGAGGTCTACGCCACCCGCTTCGAGATTCCCCTCGTCGGCAACGCCGACACCCTCGCGTATTACGCCGAGGCGAAATACAAATTCACGCCCCAATTTTTCAGCGCCGTGCGATGGAACCAGCAGCGCTTCGCCACGATTGCGGATCGCGGCGGACGCACTCCCTGGGGGCATGATGTCTGGCGGATCGATCTCGCGCCGGGCTACCGCTTCACCCCGCACACGCAGTTGAAACTCCAATACAGCTTGCAGCGCGGCGACAGCGGCCAGCGCGACACCACCCGCACCCTCGCCACGCAATTGACGGTGCGGTTCTGAGCTCGCCAGCCCGGAAATTCCATTCCCAGCTCGCCGACGCGGCCATGGTCGTACCGTGACAATCATGTCGGGAGGCGCCGTGAAGAATGGCGCCGCGACGCCCTCGTCGCGGTTTCCGACTGAAACGCGAAGAGGCCGTCGCGTCCCCATGAAATATCCAGGCTCGGAGTAACAGCACCGTTACCGGATGCTGATTTGCACTGTTGGCGGATCTGGTAACGGTTTCGCATGGACGTTTTCCCGATTCCCACCAAGGTGCTTGCCCGGCTGCACCGCAGCCTGCCGTGGCTGAATCTTCCGCTCGGCCTGCTCCTGACGTTTCTCCAACGCACGCCGGCGGTGCGGGTGCTCGCGGGCGCCAGCGACCAGGTTCTCGCCTCGCGCGCCGGCGAGCTCCTGCGCACGGCCCTCACCCTGGCGTCCCTTGGGGCCACGCACTCGCTCGCTGGCGCCACTGCGTTCATCCAGTCGCCGGGCAATCCCGTCAGCGGTACCGTCGGCACCCGCGTCGACGTGGCGTTCACCTACAGCGGCACCCCCAGCCCGCCCGCGACGTTTCGCGTTACCGGATCGCTGCCCCCGGGTCTGGTTTTCATTCCCGCCCCCACTAACGGCACCATCCGATCCGGGACGCCCATCATCACCGGCATTCCGACCCAAGCCGGGTCGTTTTCCGTCTCCGTACAAGGCTTCAATCTCGAAGGTCTGACCAACAACGTGCAGGAGAGGATCTCGTTCGTGATCACTGGCGGCGCAGCCAACGTCGCGCCCACGTTTTCGGTGCAGCCGCGAAGCCAGTCGGTCACCGCCGGCGCTTCCGTCACGTTTTCCGTGCAGGCGGCCGGCACGCCGGCCCCGACGTTTCAGTGGGCGCGCAACGGCACCAGTATCGCCGGTGCCACGGCTGCCACGCTCACGCTCAACAACGTGCAATCCGCCAACGCCGGCACCTACACCGTGACCGCGACCAATGCCGCCGGTCCCGTCACCAGCAACCCGGCCACGCTCACGGTCGCCAGCGTCCCCGGTGGCACCGCCCCCACGCTGGTTTCGCACCCGATCCCGGTCACGGTCGCCACCGGTGGCACGGCCGCCCTCACCGTGGTCGCGACCGGCACCCCCGTGCCCGGGTATCAGTGGCGCAAGGACGGCACGGCGATTTCCGGCGCGACGGATGCCACCCTCAAATTGTCCGCGGTCACGGCCGCCGCCGCCGGGGTCTATTCCGCCCAAATCAGCAGCAGCGCGGGGTCGGTGACGAGCAACGCCGCCACGCTTGCCGTCAGCGCGGGTGAAGGTCGCCTCGCCAATCTTTCCGTCCGCACCAGCCTCTCCGCCGGTGCAACCCTGATCGTCGGATTCGCGACCAACGGCTCAAAGAGCGTCCTCGTTCGCGGCATCGGCCCCACCCTGGGTGCATTCGGCGTGCCCGACTCCTACGACGATCCCCGGCTCGAACTCTACAATTCGACGCCCACCCTGGTTGGCCAAAACGACAATTGGAGCGTGGCACTCGCCCCGGTCTTCGCGTCCGTCGGTGCCTTTGCGCTGACCAACGGCAGCCGGGATGCCGCCATCCAGGCCACCGTCTCGGGTACGCACAGCACCCACGCCAAAGGCAACAGCTCTGGTGTCGTGCTCGTGGAACTCTACGACAGCGGCACCGGCACCGCCGTCCGTCTCGTCAACGTCTCCGCCCGCAATCTCGTGGGGACCGGCGACAACATTCTCATCACCGGATTCGTCGTCGATGGCAGTGTCGCCAAGACGCTGCTCATCCGCGCCGTGGGCCCCACCCTCGCGGGCTTCGGCGTGCCCGGCACGCTCGTGGATCCGAAGCTCGAAATTTACAACGCCTCCGGCACCAAGATTGTCGAAAACGACAATTGGTCCGCGACCCTCGCCACCACGGCGGCCTCCGTCGGGGCCTTCGCTCTCGAGGCTGGTTCGCGCGATGCCGCGTTGCTCGTCACCCTTCCGCCCGGCGCCTATTCCGCGCAGGTGTCCGGCATCGCCAACGGCACCGGGGAAGCGCTGGTCGAGGTGTACGAGGTGCCGTAGCCCGCATTAATCCCAGCGCGGCCCTCGCAACCAGCCTCCGGCTGGCAAGCCGGAGCCGGTCCCGGCCGCATCTTTCTCTTTCCTCTTTCTCTAATCTTTCTCTTCCGGGAAATTCCCGAACCCGTGACGAAAGAGATTGGCGAAGGCGTCCGCGGGCTTCCAATCTTTGCCGCATGCATTTTGTTCGTTCCGGAATCCTGATCATCACGTTTCTCCTCTCGGTCGGGCTGCGCGCGCAGTCGACCGCGCCGGTCGCGGGCACCGCCATCCCTCCGCAGTCGCTCGCGGGCGGCGGCACCGCGGTGACCGTCGACCTGCGGAATCATTTCACGGGGCCGGCCATCAGCGGCCAGGTCGTGCAATTCGACACGGTTATGGGCCGCTTCAATATCGAGCTGCGATCCGACGTCGCTCCGAGGCATGCGGCCAACTTTCTCGCGTACGTGCAATCCAACGCGTATGCGAACAGTTTTTTCCATCGCTCGGCCGCACTTGAGGCCGGCGGTTCGTCGATCATCCAGGGCGGCGGCTACCGGTTGAGCGGAACCAGCATCAACCCGATTCCCAAGCTGACCCCGGTGGCCTTGGAATACAACCTGCCGAACGCGCGGGGCACCCTCGCGGCGGCCCGCACCAACGACATCAACAGCGCCACCAGCGAGTGGTATTTCAACGTCCGCGACAACTCCACGATTCTCGGGCCGGGAAACGGCGGCGGCTACACCGTCTTTGCCCGCGTGATTGGCAACGCCCTGACGATCGTCGATCGAATCGCAGCGCTACCGACTTCCAATCAGGGCGGTGCCTTGACCGATCTGCCCGTTAGGAATTTCTCCGGCGGCTCTCTCTCAACGGGCAATCTGGTCACCGTGAATACGATTTCCACGGCCACGATCTTCCCCACCGGCTCCGGCGCCTCGGTCCTTTCATTTTCCGTCAGCAGTGGCAACCCCGCCATCGTCGCCGCCGCCGTGAGTGGCTCCACCCTCACCCTCACCCCCGGGTCCGGCGGTACCGCCACTGTCACCGTCACCGCGACCGACACCGACGGCAGCACCGCCCTCCAGTCGCTGACGGTCACCGTCTCCGGCCCCAGCGCCTCCCGCGGGCCCGTTTTCACCACGCAACCCGTGCCACGCCTCAACCTCGCCAGCGGCACCAGCAACACCGTGGTGTTCACCGTGGCCGCCACCGGCACGCCCGCCCCGACCTACCAATGGCGGCGCAACGGCGTCGCTGTCACCGCGCAACGCAGCCCGACCTACGTGCTCACCAACGCCTCCGACGCGCAGGCCGGCACCTTCACGTGTGTGGTGACCAACAGCGAGGGCTCGGTCGAGAGCCGGCCCTCGGTGCTGTCGTTCTCCGCCACCGCTCCCACCAGCGTCGGACGACTCACCAACATCTCCATCCGCACCAACGCCGGCACCGGCGCAAAGACCCTGATCGTCGGCTTTGCCCTGGGCGGCGCCGGCACGACCGGCAGCACCCCGCTGCTCGTCCGCGGCATGGGGCCGTCGCTCACTCAATTCGGACTCACTGGGGTCCTCGCTGATCCAGTAACCACCCTGTTCGCCGGCGACACCGCGCTGGCGACCAACGACAATTGGGGCGGCGTCACGGCGATTTCCAACCGCGCGACGCAGGTCGGAGCGTTTGCCTTCGCCTCTGCTTCCAGCCTCGATGCCGCGCTCGCCGTCGCCCCCGCCCCCAGATCGTATACGGTGCAAGTCGCCGATCGCACGGGGGGCACCGGCCTCGCGCTCGCGGAGATCTATGACGCGGTCGCCGCCGGAGCGTTCACCCCGACCACGCCCCGACTCGTCAACGTCTCCGCCCGCACCGACGTCGGCGCCGGGGGCGACATCCTCATCGCCGGATTCTACATCGGCGGCACGACCGCGAAAACCGTGCTGATTCGCGCCATCGGCCCGACGCTCGCGGAGTTTGGCGTCACCGACACCCTCGCCGATCCCAAACTGCAGCTCTTTTCCGACGCGACGTTGATCAGCGAAAACGACAACTGGGGCGGCGACACCGGGCTGACGTCGGTGGGCGACACGGTCGGCGCGTTCCGACTAATAAATCCGAGGAGCGGGGATGCCGTGCTGCTGGCCACGCTCCCGCCCGGTCTCTACTCCGCGCAGGTCAGCGGAGCCAATGGCGGCTCCGGCGTGGCACTCGTGGAAATCTACGAGGTGCCTTAGGCCAATTCGATCTCTTCGGTTTGTCCGGGATTGTATCATTTAGTCCCCATGTCTTCCGAAATCACTCTCAGCCGCCGCGAATTTCTCCGCCGCGCCGGCGCCACGATGGCGGCCGCCGCCGCCCTGCCGTCGTCCCCGCGGATCCTGGCGGCCCCGGCCCGGGCGGCGCTCCCACCGCATCGCGCCCTCGCGGTTCCCGGCGTCCACGCGTATCCGCTGGAGCACTCCGTCGCGCCCGGCGACTCCCTCGAACTCTGCGTCAGCAGCAGCGTTCCCTATCGCCTCTCGCTTTGCCGGCTCGGCCTGCAGGTCGACGACCCCGCCGGGGACACCGTCCTGGCGCGGTTCGACGAGTCCCCCCCGAATCCGCAGCCAATTCATCCGGGCTCCTATGTGGTCAGCGACAAGTCCGTGAGCGGCACCCATCGCGCCTTCACCCTCGAATGCTGGGTGCGCCCCTGGGACCTGACGAAGCTGCAGGGCGTAATCAGTCAGGAGGACAAGGACTCGGACGATGGGTTCGCGCTGGGTATCGGCAAGGATGGCTATGTTGGTTTCTTTCTCGGCGACGGGTCGTCGCCTGACGATCAGGTCGTCCACCGGACGCCGCCCGGGGTGGTGTCACGCAACAAATGGCACCAGCTCGTCGCCACTTGGGATGGAAAGCAAAAACGAGTCTTTGTGAACGCTCAGGCGGCGGGGGCGTGGGAGTTCGCCGGTCCGCTGGCACCCGGGACGCACCCCCTGCGCCTCGGGGCGATGGGGCAGGCCGGGGTCGCGCACCATTTTCTCGATGGAGATCTGGCGATGCCGGCGATCTATGATCGCGTCCTCGAAGCGGACGAAGTGCGCGCAAGCTTCGCCCGGAACGGCCTCAGCGCGGCGCGGGGCCGGGGCGTCATCGCCTGCTGGCCGCTGGCCGAGGAGCGCGGCGAACATGTGGCCGATGCCTCCGGCGGCGGCCACCATGGCCGTATCATCAATCATGCGACGTGGATGATCGGGGGGCCCGGGTTCAACGCCGATGTCCCGCGCTTTGGCTCCTACGATCCCCAAGTCGATGCGGCGCGCGGCCATGGCCTGCGGTTGGCGTCGGACGACCTCTATGATTGCCGGTGGAGCGTCACGCACCGCTGGCGGGTGCCGGCGGAGGCGCGTTCGGGCCTCTACGTCGCGCGGATGGAGTTCGAGTTCGAGGGCAAACCACGGCAGTATCACTGCACGTTCATCGTGCGCCGCGCGGCGCACCGGCGGAAGGCGCCGATCCTGTTGCTCACGGCGACCAACACCTGGCGGGCGTATAGCGGCACTCCGTTCGCCCTGACTCCGGAGGCGCGCCACCAGGTGTGGGGCACCGGAGGTATCGAAAAGGATCCGCGCGGATTGCCGGCCTACAATTTTTACCGTGACCATGCGGCGGGCCAGGGCACCTACCAGCTGGGCCTGCGGCTGCCCTGGCCGTCGGCCGGTCCGTACGTGCTTTATGGCGGCCCGACCAAGTACAGTCACCTCGCCCGGGCGGATCGCTTCTCGCAAATCTGGCTGGAGGAACAGGGCTATGAGTACGACGTGATCAGCGATCTGGATCTGCACCGCGATCCCGGCGTGCTCCGCGATTACCAGGTGCTGATGGTGGTTGGCCACAACGAGTACTGGTCGCTGCCGATGTATCGCGGCGCCGACGACTATCTCCGGGGCGGCGGCAACCTGGTGGTTCTGAGCGGCAACGCCGTTTTCTGGCGCGTGTCGTTCAACGACGCCGGCACCGTGATGGAGTGCCGCAAAGCCGATGCGGCGGGCAACCGCGTCCCCCTCCCGCGGCGCGGAGAGGCATGGCACAGCCACGACCGCTTGCGCGGCGGCATGCTGCGCGACTGCGGATGGCCGGGGATCAATTTGATCGCGCTCGACTGCCTCGGCTTCAACAACCCGGGGGCGGCGGACCAATTCGGACCCTACCTGGTGGAGGAGCCCGGACATTTTCTTTTCAAGCACCCGGAGGATCTCGCCTTGCAGCGCGGTGATCGGATCGGCCGGGCGGCGGACGGCGTGCGCATCGCCAACGCCCACGAATTCGACATCCGTCCCTCCACTTTTGTCCGCCTGCAGGAACAACCCTCGCCCGCCGGCGGCGTGGTGCCCACCGATCCGCCAGGTATCACCTTGCTGGCCAATGGACAGGTCTACTGGAAAAAAGGCGGGTCGGCCTTCGACTACTTCTTCCGCCGGATTTCCCCCCAGACCGATCAGGGCGGCGAAATGATCTATTGGGAGCGACCGGCCGGCGGGCGAGTTTTCAACGCGGGCGCCATCGGTGCTGGCTGGGTGCTTTCCGTCGAACCGAAAATGGCTGCGCTGCTGCGCAACGTGCTCGCGCACTTTGGCGTGACCAAGCCCAAATCCTGAGACCTTCAACATCGCCGCAGGTAACGCCCTTGTTACCGTTTCGATTTCGCGTTCGGACGAAGAAAGCGCGAATTTCCATCCCGGCGCAAAAGCCGCGGGATCGACCCCGGCGTTTGCCGAATTACCCCATGATTTTTCCGCCCCGAACTCATGCCGCTTCCCCAGATTTCCCGTTGCACCGCGGCGCGGTTCTCTGACCCGGCCGGCGGTCAAGTCAGCTTCGTCCCATTGCGTCCACGTTTCCGTCCCCCACTTCAAACCAGAGGATGAACCGTCTATGAAAACTTTGCGCTTGTTCTCGTTCACGCGGGTCGGCCTCGCCGCTGGCCTCTTCGCCACGATCGCGCTCGTGTCCGGCACCATTGCGAAACCGGCGGCCGGCGCCATGGCCAAGCCAAACGCTCCGACCGACAACGGGGGGGCCAGCAACGTCGGCGAGGCGGTCTGCATCAAATGCCACAAACCGGAGAACACCCAGTTTAGCCACACGCTGCACGCGAACGCGTTTCGCCTGAATCCAAAGAACGAAAAGGAAAAGCTCAGTTGCGAGGCCTGCCACGGGCCGGGCTCCAAACATATCGAAGACACCGAGAAGCGGGGGTTGCTCGTCGGTTTCACCAAGGAATGGGGCACGCCCGTCGCGACGCAAAACGGCATGTGCCTGCAGTGCCACTCGGGTGGCAACGCGATGCACTGGGATAGCTCGGCGCACGGCCGCAACCAGCTCGCCTGCTCCGATTGCCACAATCCGATGGCCAAGGTCTCCGCCGCCGGACTCCTCAAAAAACCCACGATCAACGAAACGTGCTACACCTGCCATCAGCAGCAGCGCGCGGAATTCGCGAAGCGCTCCCACATGCCGCTGCCCGAGGGAAAAATGTCGTGCGCCGACTGCCACAACCCCCACGGATCGACTTCGAAGTCGGCGATGAAGTCAGATTCGGTCAACGAACTCTGCTACAACTGCCATGCCGACAAACGCGGCCCCTTTCTCTGGGAGCACGCGCCGGTCCGCGAAAACTGCCTGAACTGCCACAACGCCCACGGCTCCAATCACGACAAGCTGCTCACGGTCGCGCGGCCCTTCTCGTGCCAGCAATGCCACGGCAACACCAACCACCAGGGGCCCCTTTACAACGCGGGCCAGATTTTCGGCGGCGGCGCCGCGCCGAATTCTCGCGCCCTCGGCCGCTCGTGCTTGAACTGCCACTCACAGGTCCACGGCAGCAACCATCCCGCGGGCGCCCGCTTCCAACGCTGAGTGCGCTTCACCCCGATCATCCCGATGAAAACGAATCTCCGCCGCGCAGTCCCGGCCCTCACCTTCAGCTTCGGCGCCGTGCTTTCCGCGCCCGCTTTCGCCAGTTCCTCCGCCGCCGTCGGCACCACCCTCGGCAACAAGGAGAGCGCCTCCGCCACCGCCTCGCGCTCCGCCGACCCCGACTGGCCACTCGTGAACCACACGCCCAGCGGTCAGATGTTCCAACTGCCCTTCAGCGTGCCCAAGCTCGCCGACCTCAAGAAATCCGCGTCGGGCTGGGAGTATTCCGGCCAGTTGGAATTCGGCTACATCGGCGGCGACGCCGACGAGCGCAACGCGCAATACCGGATGTATCAGGACCTCGACCAAGGCGCCTACCTCAACAATCTCAGCCTCCTCCTCAAAAAGGCCGATGGCTCGTTCCTCGATCTCACCGCCGGCGGCGCCGGCCGTCGCGATCAATACTACGGGCTGCACTTCGGCCGCACCAACGCGTGGCAGGTGAAAGTCTATTTCAGTGAGACACCCCACATCTTCACCGACAATTACAAGAGCCTCTGGACCGGCCTCGGCACCGGCACGCTCGTCCTCGTGCCCGGCCTCACTCCCGGTGGCACCGCCTCCACCGCCGCCGACAACGCCGCCGTGGCCGCCGCCGCCCTCAACGGGAAGCCCACCACCCTCGGGCTCACGCGCAAACGCGGCGGCGTCCGCCTCGACCTCACCTTGTCCCAGTCATGGAAAGCCTACGTCAGCTACGCGCTGGAAAAACGCGAGGGCACCCGGCCCCTTGGCGCGGTCTGGGGCAACAACGGCGGCACCGCCGCCATGGAGATCGTCGAGCCCATCGACTACGACACCGAGGACATCTCCGCCGGGGTCATCTACGCGAGCGGCCTCAATGCCTTCAACTTCCGCTGGACCACGTCGCTGTTCAAAAACAACCTCAGCACGCTCACGTTCCAGGAGCCCTACCGCATCGCACCCCAAGGCTTCACCACCACGCCCGCGGCCGGCGCGTTCACGCAGGGCCGCTTCGATCTCACGCCGAGCAACGAGGCCCACAACGCCCGCGCCGAATACACCCGCTCGCTCCCCGATTTCTTCAAGGGCTCCTTCACCGCCGTCGTCTCCGCCGGTTCGTGGCGGCAGGACGACAACCTGATCCCCTACACCACGATTCCGGGAATTACCTCGGCCAACGTCACGTTGCTGCCCGGCGGCGCGTGGGACACCGTCGGCTCCCTCAGCCGCGCCACCGCCCGCGGCGTCATCGACACGCGCCTCGTCGACCTCACCCTTTCGCTCAATCCCACCCCGGCGCTCAACGTCAAGGCCAAGGCGCGCTACTACGAGACCGACAACAACAGCGATCCCTACTACGCGGTTAATCCCAACGCCGTTTACCTCGACGCCGATGCCGCCACCGCGGGAAATCAAACGCGCGGCCTCACCTACGGCGGCTTCACCGGCGTCTGGGGGCGCCCGCTCAACGACGCCAGCGGCTCCGGCGGTTTGCTCTATTCCGCGAACCCGAATCCCACCGGCAGCGTCGTGGTGCGCAACCAGCTCTACTCGTCCAAGCAGTATCGCCTCGGCCCCGCGGCGGACTATCAGCTGACGAAATCCTCCAACCTCACCGCCACCGCCGAGCGCGAAATCACCCAGCGCACCAACCGCGAACGCGCGCGCACCTGGGAAGACCGCTACAAATTCGGTTACGTCAACCGCGCCCTGCGCAGCTCCACCCTGCGATCCTCCTACGAATTCGCGCAGCGCCGCGGCAGCCGCTACGTCGCCGCCTATTACGAAAACACTTTTAGCGCGGCGTTCGTGCCCATGCCCACCGCCATCGGCACCAACGTCACCAGCTGGGCCGTGCGCAACAACAACGCCCTCCGCAACTACGAGCTATCGGATCGCAACCAGCACACCGCCAATGTCCGCCTCGACACCATGCTGCGCTCCAATCTCGACGCCGGTATCTCCGTCCAGCTTCGCGAATCGCGCTACCCCGATGCCGCGTTCGGCCGCGGCAAGGAGAGCCAGGACTCCGCCAACCTCGATCTTAATTACCAGCCGTCGCCGAAGCAGAACCTCTACGGCTTCTATTCTTACCAGCAGGGCCGCATGCGGCAGGCCACCCTCACCTCCGGCGCCAACGTCACGATCGGCGCCGTCTCGCCGCTCGGCGTCATCACCCCCGAAAACGCCGCCCTCATCGGACCTACTCCCGGCGGCGGCTATTACTCGCTGGGAAATGCCTGGAGCGCCAAGAGCACCGATCGCAACCATGTCGTCGGCGCCGGACTCAAGCAGGAGTTGGGCAAGGCCACCCTCAACGTCGACTACTCCTACTCGCTTGGGCGCACCCGCATCGCCTACCAATACGGCATCGGCGGCGCGATCAATGCGGCCAACGCCGTCTTCGCCGGTGACCGCATGCCCGATCTCGCAACCGACATCAGCTACCTCGACGCCAGCCTGCGCCTCCCGATCAGCGACCGCCTTTCCGCGCGGCTAATCTACCGCAACCAATGGGAAACGGTTCGCGACTGGCACTACCGCAACCTCGACGCCAACCCCGTCGTTGCGCCGAACCCCGCCAACGCCCCCACGGCCGTCGTCCTCGACGGCGGCGCGATGAACTATCGGGTGAACTGGTTCGGCGTGATGCTCCAGCTCAAGCTCTAGTGGCGCGACCAATAACTTTCGTGACGTGTAGCTGCGAGGGCCAGCGAGTGGACCACCGGCGCGCGCCACTCGCTGGCGCTCGCCGCTACTTGTCACGCTACTTTGCGGTCGGCACACCAGGAGGCGGCGCCTCAGGCCACGGGACAACGGACGAACGCCCGGCGCTCACCCGCCCATTTTGAAACTCGAGCTGACCTGGAAGATGGCGCTCACGATCGCGAACGCGATGAAGCCGACAAAGATGAACACGCCCATCAACACGCCGCTCGCAATCACCTTGGTGAAAAAATTGAGCTGGTTCGAAATCTGTTTCTGGTAGGCGATCGCGATCTGCTTCAGGCTCGGCACGACGTTGCCGGTGTTCTCGCCCACCGCCAGGCGGTCGAGCACGAGGTCGGGAAAACACCCGGTGCGCGTGAGCGCGAGCGAGAGCGCCTCGCCCTCCAGCACGCGGGCCGTCGCCGTCTTGAAGGCCTCCCGGTGCACGGTGTTTTCAATCTGCTTTTCCGTCATGCGCAACGCCTCCGCCGCCGTGATGCCGTTCTCGAGCAACACCGACAGCGTCTGCGCGAACGCGAGCACGGTCTGCGCCACGATGAACGGCCCGATCAGCGGGACCTTCAGCAGCCACGCATCCGTCGCGGCGCGGCCGGCCGGCGTCTGGCGCCAGCCGAAGAACGAGCTGATGCCCACCACGATCGCGATTGCGGTGGCCACCCCGTAGACGCTCAACGCAAACTCGGAGACGTGGATGAGCAGCGAGGTCGAGGCCGGCATCTTGCCGCCGAGCGAGGTGAGCAGCGTCTTCAGCCGCGGCAGGAGGAACAGCAGGAAGAAGAGAATCACGCCGCCGGCCACCGCGACCATGAAAATTGGATACGCCAGCGCCGCCACGAGCTGCCGGCGGAGTTCCCGTTGCTCGGTGAGGTGCGCGATCAGCCGCGCCAGCGTGTCATTGAGCGAACCGGTGGCCTCGCCGGCCTGGATCAGATTCGTGATCGAGGGGTCGAAGACCTGCGGAAAACCGGCCATCGCCCGCGAGAGCGGCGCCCCCTCGCTGATTTTTTCCCAGGCGCCGGCGCACAGCGCCCGGAGCCGCGGTTCCTTGATGCGCACCGAGAGCAGCCGCACCGCCTCGCCCGCCGACAGGCCGCTCGTGGCGAGATCGTGCAGCGCCTCCAGAAACGGCAGGCACTCCTTGCGCGTCGGCGGCTGGGTTGATCCGCGCCGGGCCGCGCGCAGCAGGGCCTGACTCGCCTTGGCCGCCGTCGCGCCGGCCGTCTTGGCCGCGGGCCCGCCCGCCACCTCGCTGACGGACCCCACCTGCAGTCCGCGCGCTCCGAGAATCCGCAGCGCGTCTTTCCGCGTCGGGGCCTCGATCTCGGCCGTGGTGGTCTGGCCCGCCCGATCCCGGGCGCTGTACGAAAAACGCGGCATGGTTCAGAGGAAATCGGGCAGGCCCCGGGCCCCATGCCAGATTGTCAGGAGTTCAACCACGTTGGGCTCCTGATGAACACGGTAGAATATGAGGTAGTCTCCAAAAACGATGCGGCGCGTCGGGTGAACGGAGACTCGTGGAATGACGGGGCCAATCAACGGAAAAGTGGTCAACACCTCGACGTGCCGGAACAAGTCTTCGCCCCATCCGCCTACCGCCAACGGGCGGTCGGCGGAAATGACGCTTACGATTTCCCGCAAATCGGCGCGGGCGCGGACCGACCAGTCTAGCTTGTAATCCACGACCGAAATTCGCGTTTGACCTGCTCGTGCGGAATAACACGTCCCGCGTCGGCATCGGCATGTCCCTCACGAATTTTGCCCAGGAGCTCGAGATTCGCCACGATGTCGTCAAGCTTGGTGTCTTCGGGCAGCTTTCGGATGGCATCGATCACGATCTCTTTGTCGCTCATGGCTGGCAGGCTAGCTGGGGAGGCGGCTGGCGCAAATTATTTCTCCGTCACCGTGATCACCCGCAGTACTTCGTCGAACGTGGTGTGGCCGGCCTTCACTTTTTCCCAGCCGCTCTGGCCCAGCGTGCGCATGCCGTGTTTGCGGGCACAGTCGGCCAGCGTGCGCGTGCTCTCCCGCTTGAGCACCAGTTCGTGCATCTCGTCGTTCAGTCGGAAAATCTCGAAAATGCCGATGCGCCCGCGATAGCCCGTGCCGCGGCAGCGGTCGCAGCCCACCGGCGACTTCAATTGCTCGATCCCCTCGGCGCCCGTCGGATCGCAGCCCAAAATCGCGAGATTCTCCAACAGCTTCACCCGCGCAATCGACGCCGGCCGGGCGCACTCGTTGCACAGCCGGCGCACGAGGCGCTGGGCAATCACCAGCTCGATCGCCGACGCCACCAGGAAGGGCTCGATCCCCATGTCGACCAGGCGCGTGATCGCCCCCGGCGCATCGTTGGTGTGCAGCGTCGAGAACACCAGGTGACCCGTGAGCGAGGCGCGAATTGCGATCTCCGCGGTGTCCTTGTCGCGGATTTCGCCGACCATGAT
>SXSC01000049.1 GCA_005792355.1 Opitutaceae bacterium | reverse complement strand
TGGATTTCAAGATCGCGGGCACCACCAAGGGCATCACCGGCTTCCAGCTCGACCTCAAGATCAACGGCCTGCCGTTCGAAATCGCGAAAGCCGCGGTCTTCCAGGCCCGTGACGCCCGTATCGAGATCCTCCGCGTCATGCTCGGGTCGCTCCCCGCGCCGCGCGCGGACCTGAGCAAGTTTGCCCCGCGCATCCAGACGATCCAGATCGATCCGGAAAAGATCGGCCTGCTCATCGGGCCCGGTGGCAAGACGATCCGTCGCATCACCGAGACGACCGGCGCGCAGATCGACATCGCCGAGGACGACTCTGGCAAGGTGTTCGTTTACTCGAACAACGCCGAAGCCATGAACCGCGCGATCGCCGAGATCGACGGCCTCTGTGGTGGCGGTGGCGGACCCGGCGGCGGCGGTGGCGCGCAGATCGAAACCGGTAAACTCTACCACGGTCGCATCACCGGCATCAAAGATTTCGGCTGCTTCGTCGAGTGCACGCCTGGCAAGGAAGGCCTCTGCCACATCAGCGAGCTCGCCGACTTCCGCGTCCGTCGCACCGAGGATGTCGTGAAGATGGGCGAGATGATCTGGGTGAAATGCGTCGGCATCGACGAACGCTCCGGCAAGGTCCGTCTCTCGCGCAAGGCCGCGATGAAGGAAATGGAGGCGCAGAAGCAGCAGCAAAGCGCGGCCCCCGCCGCCGAGGCCCCGGCCGCACCGGCCGCCCAATAAGCGTTTCAACCACGCTAAGCCCACGAAGCCGCGACTCACCTCGCGGCTTTTTTGTGTTTACCTCACTTCGCGGAGTCGACCGACATGGTGAGCGGCAATGACCTCCAACGCGCCACCTCCAGTCTCCAATACGATGCCTCCGGTCGCATCGATTCCGCGAAAACGTCCGCGCAACGAGGTCAGTTTGACGCCGTTGGCCGGATCGATCTCCACGTCTCGCGGCCGGCCCCAGCAGCGGTTAAGGATGGGGACGAAACCCGCCAATTGCATCCGGGAGAACTTCTCATGGGCGCGGCGAATCGCCCCCAGCACCAACCCCGCCATCGCCGCATGTTCCGGCAATTTCCCGCCTGCCACCGCATCGACCAGCCGACCCGCGGTAGTCTTCAACGCCGGATCCACGAGCCACGGACGGTTGGAGACGTTGAGTCCCACTCCGACGAGCAGTGTGTCCGGTCCGCCTTGCTCGACGAGGATGCCGCCCACCTTGCGATCGCCGACCATCAGATCGTTCGGCCAGCGCAGGCGGAGCCGCCGGACCCCGACTCGCCGCAGCGAGTCGCGCACTGCCCAGCCAACCGCGAGCGCGAAGCCGCGGGCCTTGAAGGCGTCGCCCGCATAGGGCAGCACCGCCGTCAGGTAGAGTCCGCCCGGGTCCGACGCAAAGGTCCGCGCCGCCTGCCCGCGGCCCGCCGTCTGCTCCTCCGCGACGACGGCCGACCACGGAGGTCGACCGCCCGCGAGGCGCTGCGTGGAGTCGACCTGCGCGTGGTGATCGACCGACCAATCGGCGTCCGTCCGCTCCCGCGACCCAGGCGACGAATCGGACTTCGGTGCAATTTCGAATTCGGGCATCAGGCCTCGAGGATCTTACATTTACGGAAGGCGCGCCGACCGTTTCCCACTCCCAGATTTTAGCTTCCCGATGACCGATTTCACGATTCCCTGTCCTACAGGATCCCGAGCCCCTTGAGCACCGAGAGCATGATCGCCGCCGCCATGACGGAGCCGACCTGGCCACCGGTGTTCGCCGCCATCGCGTGCATCAGCAGAAAATTCTGTTTATTCCAGCGCTGGCCTTCCGCCTGGACCAGCCGCGCCGCCATGGGGTAGGCCGAGATACCGGCCGCACCAAGCAGCGGGTTTACTTTGCCCCCGGAGAGCACGTACCAAATCTTTCCGAGAAAAATGCCGCCGGCCGTGTCGACCACGATGGCCACCAGCCCGAGACCGAAGACGAGCAGCGTCTGCCATTTCAGGAATTCGTGACCGTTCATCGTGCCGCCGACGGCGAGCCCAAGGAAGAGGGTCGAGATGTTGGCAATTTCGTTTTCGCTGGCCAACGCCAGCCGCTGGACCACGCCGCTGACCTTCATGAAATTACCCAGCATGATCATGCCCATCAGCGGCAGACCTTGCGGCGCAATCAGGCCGGTGATGCCGGTGACGACGAGCGGAAAGAGCATCAAGGCGGGGCGCGAAACTTTGCCGCGTGGGCTCGGCATCTTCACTGCGCGCTCCTTTTCCGTGGTCAGCAGCCGCATGATCGGCGGCTGCAACACCGGAACGAGCGCCATGTAGGAATAGGCGGCGACTGCCAGTGCGCCGACCATCGCCGTCGGGACCTTGTGCAGGTCGGCGAACAGGTTGGAAACGTAGATCACCGTCGGCCCGTCGCACGCACCGATCATCGCGACGGAAACCGCCTCCTCTTTCGAAAAGCCCAGGGCGAGCGCCAGCAACAGCGTGGCGAAGATCCCCAGCTGCCCGGCGGCGCCGAAGAGCAACAGCCGGGGATTCGCCAGCAGCGGCGTGAAGTCCGTCATCGAACCGATCCCGACGAAAATCAGCAGGGGAAAGAGTTCGTTGCCGATGCCGAAGTTGTAGAGCGTGCGCAGCACGCCGTGCTCCCCCATGAGGTCGCTGAGCGGCAGGTTGGCGAGCAGGCAGCCAAACGCGATCGGCAGCAACAGCAGCGGCTCCACGCCCTTCGCGATCGCGAGATACAACATCACGCCCGCGACCCCCAGCATGATCACATTGGGGCCGCCCGAGGCGATGAGGTATTTTCCCCCGGCGGCCAAACCGCCGAGGCCGGAAAGAATGGCGTCAACCACGGTCCGGCCCTCCCGTTTTCTTGTCGCCGCCATCTTCGGCCGGAAAGAGTTTCGTCAACAGCCGGAGACAGCCGGCGAGCAGCGCGAGCGTGGCCAGCGTGCCGCCCATCCCGACAATGAGCAGGGTCAGGCCAAAAGTGGTGTTGGTCATACGGAGTGAATTTGAGGGGATTGACGATCGGGGAGATGAAAACAATTACCGGCGACCTTCCTACGGCCACACCTGTTTCGCAGCTGCTGCGTCGGTGATCGAAACAATGCGAACCGGGCAATCCAGCGCCACCTGACAGGCGGCCGAAACGGCAGCTACGACCTCGGGCCGCATGGAGTCACCCGCTGGCCGACCGAGCACCGGCGTCGGCGCAGCGACGTCAGGCCGCGGGCACGGTGCGTTCAGCCGGCTCTCCAGCGCGTCGAGCCGCTGCACCACCCGGTTTAGATGATAGGCCGCCAGCAGCAGGCCGGCCAGAGCGAGCACCAGCAGCGCTTCGGTGAGACTGATCGGCGCTGCGCCCGGGGCGGCGGCCGTCGCCAGGGAAAGCAGCAATTCAGGATTGGGATTCACGAAAAAAAGCGGCGGTTCAGAAGAGGAGCATTAACGCCGCACCTTCATCGACCGAGTCACCCGCATCCACGAGTACCTCTCCGATGCGGCCGGCCTTCGGCGCATAGATAAACGTGTTCATCTTCATCGCTTCGATGGTGGCAAGCTGCGCGCCCTCCGCGACCGTCTGCCCGACCTTCACGTCGATCGAGACGATCTTGCCTGCCAACGGGCTCACCACGGAGGAGGAGGAGTCCGCCTCGGGTTTAGCGGCGAGAGGAGGCGTGACGGCAACGACGGCCGCAGCTGGAGTGGCAACCGGCGTGGCCGCAGGAGCCGACGCCGAATCGCCTTCCGAATCGACGCTCTCGACCAGCACCTCGTAGGTCTTTCCCTCGATGGAAACTCGCAATTTCTTCGCGATGCGGCTGGGCGCCGGATCCAATCTTGGCGCGGCAACCGGGAGGACCTGATTCGGCGTCCCGTTCGGTGGCGCCGCCACAACCGCCAGGGGCGCCGGCGACGCTGGCACCGGCGCGGATTTGTAGAACGCCTCCGTCTCGCGCGGAAACATCGCAAACAGCACCGCGTTCTCGTCGGAGACCTCGAGCCCCTTGGCCGCAAGTTCTTCCCGCAGCTTCGGCATCCGCGAGGAAAGCAAATCCGCCGGGCGACCCGCCACCGGCTCCTGCCCGGATTGCTTGCGCGCCAACGCAAGCAAATCCGCGTCGATCGGACCCGGCGTCCGGCCGAACTTGCCCAGGGCGATGTCCACGCTCGCCTGCGCCAGGTTTTTCCACCGACCGAACTTCACGTTGAGCACCGCCTGCGTCCCGACGATCTGCGACGTGGGAGTCACGAGCGGGATCCACCCCAGGGCTTCGCGCACGACCGGCACCTCGGCCATCACGTCATTGAACCGCGTCTCCATTTTCATCTCGGCCAGCTGCGTCCGGAAATTGCTCAGCATGCCGCCGGGCACCTGGTAACTGAGGGCGTCGCTGTCGACGCGCTCGTTGGCCGTGCTCATGAATTTCGCCAGCTCGACGGCCACACCTTCAAAATACTTGCGCAACTCGAGCAGCACCTTCGTGTCGTATTTTGGGGCCCGCGGATGGTCGGTCATCGCGGCCAGCATCCGCACCGTGTCGGGCTGACCGGTGCCGTTGGCAAACGGCGTGATCGACGTATCCACCGCGTCGGCTCCCGCATCGATCGCGGCCAGGTACGAGGCGACAGCCATCCCCGCGGTGTCGTGACTGTGCACGATGACCGGCACCGAGTGCCGCGCCTTGATCGACCGGACCAGTTCGAAAGTGATCCGCGGGGTCAGGAGTCCCGCCATGTCTTTGATGCAAATTGAATCCGACCCAAGTTCCACGAGTTCGTCGGCGAGCGCCGCGAGCTTGGCGGGAGTGTGATACGGACTCGTGGTATAGCAGATTGCGCCCTGGGCGTGCTTGCCCTCGGCCTTCACGGTCCGAATCGCGGTGCGCAGGTTGCGCGTGTCGTTCAACGCGTCGAACACTCGAAAAATATCCATCCCGTGCCGCGCGGAGCAGCGCACAAACGCCTCGACCACGTCGTCCGGAAAACTCGTGTACTGCACGATGTTCTGCCCACGCAGCAGCATCATGTGGGGCGTTCCGGGCGCGGCGGCCTTCAACTGATCGAGCCGATCGAACGGGTTCTCCCGCAGGAAGCGCAACGTCGCGTCGATGGTGGCTCCGCCCCACGTTTCGAGCGCGTCAAAACCCAACGCGTCCAGGCGCGCCGTGGCGGGAAGCATCTGGGCGGTTGTCATGCGCGTCGCCGCGAGCGACTGGTGACCGTCGCGCAGGACGGTGTTGTTGAAGACCACAGGTTTCATGGATTTGGGTGGGAGGCTCCGGATTCCGCGCGCGATTCCATTGCCCAGCCGACCCGGTGGGCTGGCAGGTGCGGGTGTGCGCACGGTACGAAATTCATTGGACCGACAAGCATACAAGTCGAACGTTGGGACGACTCACCCATTCTTGTCGAGCAGTGTGCAAGGTTTGCGGAGGCACCAAGGGCCGCGGCACACCGCCCGCAGCCGCCGGGGCGAGCGACGATGCCCCGCTCACTGGATCAGCCGAACCTCACCGCCTCCCCTTGTCCACGATGCGGGCACGTCGTGCAGTTTTTCACGAACGTCACAGCAAGTTTACCTTTGCGCCGGCCGGCATTTCTTGGCGCGCTGAGCGGATGCGGTTTTTGGTCACCAACGACGACGGGATTGAAAGCGTCTTCCTGCATGAACTCGTGCACGCGCTGCGCGTCGCCGGTCACGATCTCTACGTGGTCGCACCCAAGCGGGAGCAAAGCTGGGTGGGCGCCGCCAAGTCCCGCAACCGCCCCGTCCACGCCACCACCGCCGACCGCGGCTTTGGCTGCCCGACCTGGGTGGTCGACGGCACCCCCAGCGACGGCATCAATATTGCGGTCGGCCACCTGCTCCCGCGCACGCTGGAGATCGACGCGGTCATCAGCGGCATCAACATCGGCCTCAACGCCTCGCTCGGCTTCATCATCGCCAGCGGCACCATCGCCGGGGCCTGGGAGGGCGCCCTCCACGGCCTGCCCGCGATCGCCTTTTCGCAGGACCTCACCCACGAAGTTTACGAGAATCTGAAGGCGTCGGCCGATGTGCCCGACGACGCCTTGCACGCGATTCTGAAAAGCTCGGCGCAACACGCCGCGCGGCTCGCGCCCGAACTCGCCGCCGCGACCCTGCCGCGCAGCTTCATCGTTCACAACGTGAACTTCCCGTTCCCGTGCCACGCGCACACGGCGGTCCGGCGCACGGTCCCCGCCCGCGTCGTCGTGCCCGGCCTTTTCAGCCCCGCCGCCGACGACGGCACGCACCGCCTGATTTTCCGTCTGGGCGACGACCTGTCGCCCCCCGAGCCGCTGACCGACCGCGCCGCGCTCACCGCCGGCCACATCAGCCACACGGTGCTCGATTACAAAAAGATCGGGCAGTGAGTCGGTCACCCGGAAGGGGTCAACCCGCTGGTTGCTGCTGGCCCCAATTGGATCGCCCGCCTCCCCAACGACTGCAGCAACCAGCGGGTTGATCCCTTCCGGGCGCGTCCATTGTCTGACTCTTCCGAAACTAATACCAGCATGTTTGTCTCAATGCTCTGAACAGAGTTTTAACGCGGAGCTCGCGAAGGACGCGGAGAATGAGGTTTTCTCCTCCGCGTTCTCCGCGCTCTCCGCGTTAAAGTGGTTTGGATTCGGGGAGGTGGCTGCGCAGCCTCTTTTTCCGGGCGCAGTCTCGGAAAAAGGCCGCGCCACGATTTCTCCACCTCGCACCGTCTCGCGACGATTTCGTTTTAGTCGGGGTCGGTGACCCCGCGGAAAGACCGACTGAAAAACGGACGGGCTTGCCCGGGCTCAACAAGCCCGGCTGCAACTTGCCCAGGTTGGTTGCGGCCTTGAGCCGCGGTGGGATGCTATCCGTCCGCATCGTGCACTTCTGCGACGATTTTCAAATCGCAGAATTCTTGACCGCGGCCATTCGACAAGCTCAGGCCCTGAGCGGAGCCGAACGGGATTGCGCTGATAACGCGGATAGAGGCTGGAGGATCTCCAACTATCCGCGCCATCCCGCCTCCGGCGGGCAAGCTGCGTTATCGATCCTTCCACGCGACAATACCAAAGGTCTTACGTGATTTCGCCAGGCTTGCAGAAGTGTAACGGCACCGTATCAGCTCAGGCTCGTGCCAGGCGCCACCCTTGGCGAGGACCACTTGCGGTGTCTCTCTGGCGTGTCCATACCGGCTAGCTGAGGCCGCGGAGCGAATTGCGTCAATGAGGGATGACGGTCGATGCGAGCATACGGGGTGGCGTGATTTTCCCGACCTGCCACCCATTCCCGTGCCCTCCTGCCCCAGCGCCCTCCAACAACGCCTCGGGGCGGAAACCCTCCCCTTTGTCGTCCTCCCGATCCGCTTCGGCACGTGATCGGAACGCTCAACGTTCAACGCCCAACTCTCAAGGTTCAGAAACGTTCGCCGGACGCGAAGTCCGAAACTTAAACGTTGAGCGTTCAGCGTTGAGCGCTTTTTCCGCCCCTACACCTTCAAACCCTTCAACAACTCCCGCGTCTCCTCCTCCGGCAGCGGGTCACCATTCACTTCGAGTATCCTCCGCGCAAACGGCTCCAGCTGCTCCGCTGGCACTTCGACCATCCCCCGTCCCTCGCGCCACTGGATGACCGGCAGTCCCCACGCTTTGTTTTCGAGCACGACCCGCGCATACGCCCGCCGCATCGCTCGCATGGAGCGACGGGTTTCCTCACCGGGCACAAAGGCCATCGGTTCTTCAACCGTTTGTGGAGGCTGGTCTGGCATGACCCGAACATGGGAAGACTGCTCAATCTGCGCAAGTCTCGGTACATCGGCGACCCGCAATACCCCGTCTTCCTCCTCGGCGACCAGCTGAGGCCGGTCGCCAGTGTTGTCGTAAAGTCGCCAAAAATGAATCAGCGGCCGATAATGCTCCATCAACAGCCGGATGCCTTTGCCGAATCGTCGCTGCTGCACGTCGTCGGGAATATTGTGCCCACCTTTCACGACCCGACTCCTCACTCGCTGACTCGAAACCGCCAGATCCTGCACCCACAGAAAATCGAGCCGGATGCGATACCCCGCCGCCCGCATCTCCTCCAACATCGTCACATAGCCATAGCTCGACAGCGTCGTCTCAAACGAAAAATCTTTCCGCTCTGTCGTCAGCTGCTTTAGACGCCGCACCATGATTCGCCCAGCCTCGAATTCGGCCAGCGCCGGATCGAACGGCGAAAGCCCGGCCGCGATCAAGTCCGCATTGACGAACTCACAACGCTGCATTTCCGACGGCAGAAAGTCGCGCGCATACGTCGTCTTCCCCGCCCCATTCGGCCCCGCGACGATGTACAGATTCGGCATGACCCGAGCAAACAACTCCACTCGCGCAATGCAATCGCTCCAGCCCGCGGCGCTTGAGAAATCGGCTTCGGCCGAAACAGTGGCTTCTGCCGGAACTGTGGGAGCGGGTTTACCCAGCGAGGAATCGGGGCGTAAAGCCCCTCCCACAGTAAAACCCACCGGAAACCGCTCCGTCGTCCCGTTGTCCGTGGTCTCGTAGTCCGTAGTCCTGTTGTCCGATCCTACGGCTTCCCACTGTCCGCGCGCACGACCACGCCTTTGCGGAAGATGACTTCGCGAATGTCCGCCGGGGTCGGTCGCGTGACAATGGGCCCGCCCATGCCGCCCATGCCGCCCATCCCGCCGACGCCCATGCCGCCAACGCCGCCGCCAATTCCGATGCCTCCCGTCGAACCAATCACCGTGCCGCCGCGTCCCGTGCTGATGCCAATGCCCGTACCGCCCATGCCGATACCGGAGCCGCCGACACCCATGCCACCCATCCCGCTCCCTCCCGGATAAATGACCGACCCGGGATCTCCGCCCTTGGAATAAATCCAGATTTCGTCTCCGCCCGGGGACACCGTGACTTCGCTCGGCTTTCCCCATGCCACCCGCACCATGTCCTGGTCCATTCCCGGCTCCACTTTGCCATCGAGCACGGCCTGGCGCGTCTCAACCGGCCACGTTTCGTAGATGTCTCGATTGCGATCGATGCGGCTCATCTGGCCCGACGAACAGCCACCACCGGCCCCGAGCACCAACACCAGCGCAACATTGAACGAAAGACTCCGCTTCATGGGACACCAGAATACACCGAAGCGGCCCCTCGTAAAGTCTCCACATGAAATTCCGACGGTCGAATCACTTTCTGGATCGCGCCCAGTGTCAGGACGGTAAAAACTCTCCCGGACGGGTCGCGCAAAACCAGCGATCATCCGGAATACCCCACCGGCTCAGCCCCCTCCCGGCCCCGCAAGTCCTCCCCCATTCCACCCATGAATTTCCTCCTCAACCGATTTCGCCCCCACCTCTGGCAGATCTGGCTCCTGGCCGGGTGCCTGAACTCCCCACCCGTCGTCGTCCGGGCCCAGACCGCCGGCACCGGCACGATTGAAGGTCGCGTCTTCAACCCGACCACGGGCGACTACCTTGCCACCGCCCGGATCACCGTCGAGGGCACCGCCCTCGAGACCTTTACCGACTCGGCCGGGCAGTATCGCCTGGGGAACGTCCCGGCGGGCGTAGCGCGGCTCAAGGTGTTTCACACGGGCATCGTCCCGCAGACGCAGGTCGTCACCGTCAGCGCCGGCGAGACGGCACCATCCGACTTCAACGTCGAAGGTTTTCGCGGCGCCCGTGACCCCGGCAGCCCGATCAAACTCGCCCAATTCGTCGTCAATACCGGGAGGGAGATGAGCGGCGCCGCGATTGCGATCAACACCCAGCGGTTCGCCGCCAATGTCATGACTGTCGTCGCGGCCGACGAATTTGGCACCATCGCCGATGGCAACGTGGGCGAACTGCTGAAATTCCTGCCCGGCATCACCGCCGAATTCAACTCGGGCGAACCGCGCCAGATCGGCATGAACGGCACGCCCTCGGCCAATCTGCCCGTGACGGTCAATGGCTTCGGCCTCGCCAGCGCCCAGGCCAGCACCACCCGGGCGGTCGAACTTTATTCGGTCTCAACCAACACCCTCTCGCGCATCGAGGTCGTCTACTCCCCCACCCCGGAATCGCCGGGCTCCGCGCTCGCCGGGTCCGTGAACATGGTCACGCAAAGCGCCTTCGAGCGCTCCAAGCCGGTGTTCAACGGCAACGTCTTCCTCCTGATGCGCGACAACGCGCGTGACTTCAAAAAAACGCCCGCGCCCAACAACAAGCTCACCCGCAAAATCAACCCTGGTTTCGATTTCTCCTACATCGTACCCGTCAACCGACGCTTCGGATTCACGCTCTCAGCGAGTTCGTCCGAGCAATATCAAAATTCCGATGGCCTTGTCACAACCTGGCGCGGGGTGAGCGGCGCCACCAATGGCACCACGCTGCCCGACACGACTCCCGACAAACCCTACCTGACAGACTTCACGGTGCGCGACGGTCCGCGCACTGAGTCGCGCTCCTCGCTGGGTGGGACCTTTGACTATAAACTCAGCCCCAACGATCGGATTTCGTTCTCGATCCACCGCGTCGATTTCGGGGCCGAGTTTCACAATCACACCCTCGGCTTCTTCGTGAACAGCGTTCCGAACCGGGATTTTTCCCTGGCCCACACCCACGGCGCGGCAGGTGCCGGCGAGGTCCGGCTCACCAACGGCGAGCGCAATCGCGAGGGCTCCTCCCTCACCCCGACCCTGACCTACCGCCACCACGGACCGATTTGGAAGGCCGAAGCCGGATTCGGTTATTCCGAGGCAAACACCAGTTTTCACGACCTTTCGAAGGGCTTCTTCAGCAGCTCTGTCGCCCGGCGCACCGGAGTCACTGTCTCGTTCGACGACAACACCTACCTCCGGCCCGGGAGGGTTACCGTGACGGACGGCACGACTGGCGCCCCGGTCGACTACACGAAGATCGGCACCTACGCGCTCTCCACCGCCAACACCATTTCCTCCGAATCAATCGATGTGCAACGCACCACGTACGCCAACGTGAAGCGCGATCTCTCGTGGCGCATTCCCCTTACGGTAAAAGCCGGCCTCGATCTGCGGCACTCACTCCGCGATTTGCGCGGGCTCACCTCACCCTATAATTTCGTCGGCGCCGACGGCCGCGCGAGCCTCACGCCGATCGGAAACGACGACGGTGCCAGCGTAGTGCTCGATGAGATTTTCTCCCGTCGCACGCCCGGTTTCGGGTTTCCCCGCGTCGAGTGGGTGAACAACGCCGCCTTGCTCGATCTCCACCGCCGCAATCCAACGTTTGTCACGCTCGATTCGAACGGCGCGTATCGCAATTCCGTCAACCTCTCGAAACACGCCGAGGAACTCATCTCGTCGGTCTACGTGCGCGGCGACGCGCAATTCCTCGACCGCCGGCTCAAGCTGACCGGCGGAGTCCGCGCGGAACAAACCAACGTCAAAGCCGAGGGCCCGCTCACCGACCCCACGCGTAATTTTCAACGGGACGCCAGCGGCCGGTTGATCCTCGCCGCCAATGGCCAGCCCCTCACGATTAGTGCGGTGCCGCTCGAAGTCGCGCAACGCACCATCTTCGATCGCGGGCTCAAGGCACAGAAGGAGTACCTCCGTCTCTTTCCGAGTCTCAACGCGAGTTACAACCTGCGCGAAAACCTCATCGCCCGCGCAGCCTACTACTGGTCGCTCGGCCGGCCCGACTTCAATCAATACGCCGGCGGTCTCACCCTGCCGGCCAACCTCGAAGCCCCCCCGAGCGCGACCAACCGCATCGCTGTCAACAACGCGGCGATCAAGGCGTGGAGCGCGCGGACGACGAAGGTGACCTTGGAGTATTACTTCGAGGGCGTGGGCCTGTTTTCCGTCGCGGCGTTCCGGCGCGAAATCGAAAACTTTTTCGGCAACACCGTCTTCAACGCGACCCCGGCCTTTCTCACTCTCTACGGCCTCGACCCGGCGATCTATGATCCATTCGATGTCGCGACCACGCACAACCTTCAGAGCACCGTCCGGATGCAGGGCGTCGACTTCAACTACAAGCAGGCGCTGACGTTTCTCCCCGCCTGGGCGCGAGGCGTGCAAGTCTTTGCCAACTGCAGTTCGCTGCGCGCGACCGGCGACGCCGCCGCCAACTTCGCCGGCTACGCCCCGCGCACCGCGAACTGGGGTGTCAGCCTGACCCGCGAGCGGTTCAACTTGAAACTAAACTGGAACTACCGCAGCCGCCTGCGTCAGGCGAAGATCGCCGACGGCCGCAGTATCGATCCCGACACCTACAACTGGAGCTCCTCCCGCCTTTACCTGAATGTCGCCGCCGAAATCCGGCTTCACCGCCGCTGGTCGTTGTTCGCGAACCTGCGTAACATCACCGCCGTCACCGAGGACCTTGAGACGACCAATCCTTTCACGCCGGCGCACGCCCAACTCCGCAGCCGCGACGATTTCGGTTCGTTGTGGTCGCTGGGCGTGAAAGCGACGTTCTAGCGAGGCTTCGTCTCAGACCACGGGACTACGGACCACACGACCACGGGACTTTTCGGAAACTTTACCTGCTCACAATGAAATCCGGAGTTCAAGGACTCCGCCTCCAGTGAACTTCATGCCTCGGTCATTTTTCTTTCGACGGCGCCGGGTCGGCGGCGCCTTCCTTCTTTTGCTTTCTGGTTACGGATTCGCCGCTGCGGCGAATCCGCCCAACCTCATCGTCATCCTCACCGACGACATGGGCTACGCCGATGTCGGCTGTTTCGGCGCCGTGGGGATTGCCACGCCGCACCTCGATCGCATGGCGGCCGAAGGTCGGCGGTTCACCAACTTCCATGTCCCGCAACCGGTGTGCTCGGCCTCGCGGGCCGGCCTGCTGACGGGATGTTATCCCAACCGCATCGGCATCCACATGGCCCTCGCCCCCGGCACCAAGCACGGCCTGAGCGAGGACGAGACTACGCTCGCTGAACTCGTGAAACAGCGGAGCTACGCCACCGGCATGGTGGGCAAATGGCACCTCGGCAGCCGTCCTCCGCTCCTGCCCACGTATCATGGATTCGATGACTATTTCGGTCTCCCCTACTCTAATGACATGTGGCCGCACAATCCCGAGGGGAAGCCGGGAGCCTATCCACCCTTGCCGCTCCTAGACGGCGAAAAACCTGTCAAGGTGGGCCTCACGCACCAGGATCAAGAACAACTCACGACGTGGTACACGGAGCGCGCCGTGCAGTTCATCGAGAAAAACCAGGCGCGCCCGTTCTTCCTCTACGTCGCGCATTCCATGCCGCATGTGCCGCTGCATGTGAGCAGCAAGTTTCGCGGCAGCTCCGCCCAAGGCCTCTACGGCGACGTGATTCAGGAAATCGACTGGTCGGTCGGTGAAATACTCGCGGCCCTGAAACGCACCGGCCTCGACGAGCGCACGCTCGTCATCTTCACCAGCGACAACGGCCCCTGGCTTCGCTTCGGGAACCATGGCGGTTCCGCCCGGCCGCTGCGCGAGGGCAAGGGCACGTGCTGGGAGGGCGGCACCCGCGTGCCCTGCATCATGCGCTGGCCGGGGAAACTCCCCGCCGGCACGACGAGCAACGAGATGCTTATGACAATCGACCTGCTGCCCACTGTCGCGAAACTCCTCGGGGCCGCGCTGCCTTCGCACCCGATCGACGGACTCGACGTCTGGCCGCTCATCGCCGGCCAGGCTGGCGCAAAAAACGCGCACGAAGCGTACGTCTTCTATTTTGAGAACAACGAACTCCAGGCCGTGACCGACAGCACCGGACGCTGGAAACTGCAATTTCCGCACACGTATCGCGGACTCGGCGACCGCCCGGGCGGACGCGACGGACTGCCCGTGACCTACGACATGGTCAAACTGAAGAACCAGGAACTCTTCGATCTCAACTCCGACATCGGCGAGAAAATCAACGTCGCCAGTCAGCACGTCGATATCGTCCAGCGACTCGAAGCCTTCGCCGAAAAGATGCGTGATCAACTCGGCGACACGCTGACCCAGCGCACGGGAAACGCCCTTCGCGAGCCCGGGCGGTTGCCCGGAGTCCCCGCCGGGAAATGACCATGGTGCGCCGACTCGATCACTCCGCGACGGCCCACTGTCCGACTGAACGGAGTCTCGTCATCCGCAGGTGAAATACCTCATTCTTTTTCCGCCAAGTCTCATCGCGGTGGCCGAATGGCGTCTGTTATCCTCGCACTTCTTCGCCATCGCCCCCGTCCTCAACGTCTCATGAAAACCTCCCTCCACCTCGCGCTGTTCATCTCGCTCGCCGTCCATGCGGCGGCGAGTCCGATCCGCGTGCTCTATCTCGGGACCGAGGACCGCGCGCCGCGCATGACCGCCCACGTGCTCATGCGCGACCTCGGCCGCGACGCCATCTGGTTCGACTACGTCTCCGATCCCGCCGACGTCACGCCCGAGTTTGCCGCCAAGTTCGACCTCGTCGTCCTCGACGCCCCGGCGGACGTTTTTGCGAAAGCTCTCGCCTCCGTACCCGCCGCCAAACGCATCGCCGCCTCCGCGCTCGGCGATTCGGTGACCCCGGATTTCGCCGTTTCCGCGAAGCCCAAGCTTCTCGCCGCCGCCGGCGTCCTGCGGGTCGCCGCGTGGGAAAATTTTCTCGCGCAGCGTGAGCCCGAGCAGCGCGAAGCCCGGCCGTCCATCGCGAACTACGAAAAACGCGCGCAGCCCGTCACGTTTCAATTCCCGCTCTCCGTCAAGGGCAGCGCCGAGCGTACGCAGGTCGCCCCCGATTTGCGGCTCGAATTGTTCGCTGCCGAGCCCGACATTTCCAAACCCATCTTCATGGCCTGGGACGAGCGCGGCCGCCTCTGGATCGCCGAGGCGCGCGACTACCCTCACGACGTGAAGCCCGACGGCCTGGGCAACGACAGTATCAAGATTTGCGAAGACACCAACGGCGACGGCCGCGCTGACAAATTCACCCTCTTCGCCGATCGACTGAACATTCCCACCGGCTTCACCTTCGCGAACGGCGGCATCGTCGTCGCGCAGCCTCCGCGTTTTCTCTTCCTCAAAGACACCAACGGAGACGACCAGGCCGATGTCCGCACGGAGATCATGACCGGCTGGGGCGTGAGCGACACCCACGCGCAGGCCAACAACCTCCACTACGGTTTCGACAACTGGCTCTACGGCTGCGTGGGCTACTCCGGTTTCAAGGGCAACATCGGCGGCGTGGACAAGCAGTTCGCGCAAGGCACCTACCGCTTCAAGGCCGACGGCTCCGCGCTCGAATTCCTCCACCAATTCACCAACAACTCCTGGGCACACAGCGCGAACGAGTTCGGCGACCAGTTCGGCGGTACCGCGAACAACGCCCCAATCTTCTTCGGCGGCATCCCCGCGACGATTCTGCCCAAAGGCACTCGCGCGATGACCGCCAAGCGGATCAACACCGAGGACAAGACCCACACCATCACGCCCAATTATCGCCAGGTGGATGTATTCGGCGGCTACACGGCAGCGGCTGGCAGTGCATTCATTTACTCGGATCGCCTCCCGGCCCGCCTGCAAGGGATGGCCATGATCTGCGAGCCCACGATGAAAAACATCGCGCTGTTCGACGTGCGACGCGATGGCGCCGGTTACGTGGCGAACGACAGCTTCAATCTCGTCGCGAGCAGCGATGAATGGATGTCACCGGTCTTCGCGGAAGTCGGCCCCGACGGCGCGGTGTGGTTCTCCGACTGGCAGAATTACATCATCCAGCACAATCCCACCCCGAGCCTCGAGCGCGGCGGCTACGCGTCGAAGACCGGCGTCGGCGGCGCGCACGAAAATCCCCTCCGTGACAATTCCCGCGGCCGCATCTATCGCGTCGTCTGGGATCAGGCGAAACCGGCCCCGATCACATCGCTCAAGGGCGCCACCACCGCGCAGCTCGTCGCCGCGCTCGGCGATGGCAACCAATTCTGGCGGCTCACCGCCCAGCGCCTCCTCGTCGAGGGCCGGCGGACCGACGCGGTACCCGCCCTTCGTCCGGCCGTCGCCGGCCGCGCGCCGCTCGCGGCGATTCACGCCCTCTGGACCCTCCACGGTCTCGGCGAACTCGACGAGGCCACGCACCGCGCCGGGTTGGTCCACTCCGACGCCGCCGTCCGTCGCAACGCCACCCGCGCGCTGGGCCGCGACGCCGGGGCCGTCTCGCGGTACTTCGGCTCGGCGGTGGTGAGCGACCCCGATCCGCTCACCAAACTCGCCGCGTTGGTGAAGCTCGCCGAGTTCCCCGCGACGAAACAAATCCAGACGGTCGTCGCCAGCCTCGTCCGCAGCCCGGCCAACCAGAAAGACGAGTGGCTCAGGGAGGCGACCCGCATTCTAGGCAAGATCCACGGCGCATCGATTTACCGCGAGGGACCGAATCTCCTCCCCAACCCCGGCTTCGAGATCAGCGGCAGCGATGGCCTGCCCGAAGGTTGGAAGCGCCGTGACTACGGCAACCGGGAGGCCAACAAGACCGCCGCATGGACCGTCGTCAGCTCCCCCAAGGATTTCCACGGCGGCACCCAGGCACTCCGCGTCATCACGCGCGGCGACGCGGACACCAGCCTCCACGCCGATGTGCCGCTGAAGCCGAATACGCCATATCGTCTCGCCGGTTGGGTGAAAACCCACGCGCTGCAGGGCAAAGTCAGCCTCAACATCCACGGCGCCCGCATCGAGACCGAAACGATCCGCCGTCGCGACACTGACTGGTCCGAACTCGATCTCGAGTTCAACAGCGGCGACCGGACCACCGCCAGCGTCAACATTTTGCACGTTGCCCGCGGCGATGCCTTCTTCGACGACGTGCGCCTGACCGAGCTCATCCCCGCCGACGACACCGCCAAACTCATCGCCGCCGACGCGAAGCGCGGCGAACAGCTCTTCCGAACGCATCCCGCGGCCTGCGTGCTCTGCCACGCCCTCCAGGGTCAGGGCAGCACCGTCGGCCCCGCGCTCGACGGCATCGCCACCCGCAGCACGCCCGCCGACATCCGCGAAAGTATGCTCGAACCCAGCAAAGTAATCGCAAAGGGTTTCGAGCAGTTCAAAATCTCACCCATGCCGCCGATGGGCGACATCTTCAACCCTCAGGAACTTTCCGACATCGAAGCCTTTCTCCTCACTCTAAAATAATTCATATCTGTCCAAAACCTGAAGCCTCCCTGTTTTCGGAGGCCCTGATTTCGGAGGGCCTGTTTTCGGAGGGCGCTGCTTCGTCAGCGCCGATCCGTTGACCCGGCGGCGACAAAGCGCCGCCCTCCGAAAAGCCCGTCTTCCGCCTTGCACCCAAGTCCGCCGCACCGCGCTCTCCGTCTCCCGGTCTCTCTCTCCCTCTCTTTCAATCTCCCCCTCTCCTCAGTCCCCCCATCTCCCCGTCTTCATCCACCTCCCATGACCAAAAAAATCAACATCGCCATCGTCGGCCTCGGTTTCGGCGCCGAATTTATTCCAATCTACCAGGGCCATCCCAACGCCAACCTCCTCGCGGTCTGCCAGCGCGACCCGAAAAAACTCAAGTCGATCCAGGACGCCTTCGGCATTCCGAAAGGCTACACCGACTACGACGAACTCCTCCGCGATCCCGAGATCGACGCGGTGCACATCAACACCCCGATTCCCGACCACGCCGCCCAGTCCATCAAGGCGCTCCAGGCCGGCAAACACGTCGCGTGCACCGTCCCGATGGCGACGTCGATCGCGGACTGCAAAAAGATCGTCGAGCTCACGAAAAAAACCGGCCTCCGCTACATGATGATGGAGACGGTCGTCTATGCCCGCGAATATCTCTACATCAAGGAACTCTACGACCGCGGCGAGCTGGGTAAAATCCAGTTCCTGCAGGCGAGCCACCAGCAGGACATGGACGGCTGGCCGAATTACTGGCCCGGCCTGCCACCAATGTGGTACGCGACCCACTGCGTCGGCCCGATGCTCGCGCTCACCGACGCGGTCGCGGAGTACGTTTCCTGCTTCGGCTCCGGCACGGTCCGCCCGGAACTCGTCAAGCACTACGGCTCGCCGTTTGCCGTCGAGACCGCGCACATCAAGTTCAAGGACTCCGATCTCACGGCCCGCATCATCCGCTCGCTCTTCGACGTTGCCCGCCAGTATCGCGAAAGCATCGATGTCTACGGTTCGAAAAAATCCTTCGAGTGGACCCTCGTCGAACATGAGCCGCACGTTCTCCACACCGCCAAGCTCCCCGAACACAAGATTCCCAAGAAAATCACGGTGCCCGACTACGCGAAACGCCTGCCCGCCGGAATTCGGAAGTTCACGACGAAGGGCGTCTACGATCTCGGCAAGAAGACCCACCTCAGCTTCACGCAGGGCGCCGGCCACGGCGGCTCGCATCCGCATCTCGCGCACGAGTTTCTCTCCGCGCTCGTCGAGGGCCGCGAATGTGCGCCCAATGCGGTGAAATCCGCCAACTGGACTTGCGTCGGCCTCTGCGCCCACGACTCGGCGCTCGCTGGCGGCAAGATCGTAAAGTTGCCGGCGTTTACCCAGGGGTAGTTCGCGCTTGTCCCACAATTCTGTTTCGGCAAATCCGCCTGTCGCCCGTCGGAGCGGCGGTTTCCCAACCGCCGAAGTACGCTTCGCGATCCGATTTTGGGCGGTCGGAAAGAGGGGCGCTTGCCCAAGCGCCCATGCATGTGTCGCTCATCGGCGGTTAGGCAACCGCCGCTCCCCCACGCCGCTGTACCTGCCCCCCGTTCCCTCACTTCGAGATAGACGGGCGCGCCCGAGTCGGCGAATCTCCGTCCCGTGGAAAAGCTCTCCACTCGTGTCTCGCTTCTTTTCTTGTTTGCCGGTCCCGCCCTCCGTGGCGCGCTGATCGCGTGGCTCGCGATTACCCTTTTCGGCACCACCGTCCTGGCGCAGTCCACGACGGGTGTCATCGTGGGAGAAGTCCTTGATGCGCGGACCGGCGCACCGCTGGTCGGTGCCGAGGTGCGCGCCTCCCGCGAACTCGCCACCGCCACCGGTCAGGACGGCGCCTTTTTTCTCCGGGGCGCCGCGCCCGGCGTCTACGAGCTCACGGTCAGCTATCTCGGCTTCCAGCCCGGTCGCGCCAGCGTGACCGTCGTGACCGGCCAGCGCGTGGAGCGAAACTTTCAATTGTCGTGGGATAGCGAGGTCGTCGCCCTCGCGGCCTTTCAGGTCACGGCCGAGCTCGATGCCGAGACGCGATCGAAAAACCGCGAACGCAACGCCGTCAGCCTCACCAACATCGTTTCATCGGATGCGCTTGGAAATCTCCCGGACACCCAGGTGGCCGATGCGCTGCGCCGCGTGCCCGGGATCTCCACCATCCGCACCCGCGGTGAGGGCGATACAATCGTGATTCGCGGCGCCGATCCGTCGCTGAACTCCATCAACCTCGACGGCGTCGCCATCCAGTCGAATGCCGACAACGGCCTCTCCGTCTCGCTCAACACCTTTCTCATCGATCAACTCGCCTCGATCACCGTCGTAAAGGCGCTCACGCCCGATCTGCCCGCCGACTCGATTGGCGGCTATGTGGATCTGCAGACGAAATCCCCGCTCGACTACAAGCAACCCGTCTTCGGCGTAAATGCGAACGCCGCCTACAACACGACCCGGCGCGAATTCAGCCCGCGCGCCGGCCTGACCTACCTCACCCAGTTCGGGCGGAACAAGCAGTTCGGCCTGAGCGCCACCGCCTCCTTCCAGCGAAGGTCCGCCGAGGCCTGGCGCGTCGAATCCGGCAGCTGGGTGCTCATCGCCGGGCCGGTCGTCACGCCCACCGCCACCTTCAGCAACGTCTACATTCCTTCGACCGTCGAGACCCGCACGAATCGCAACGACCGTGACCGCTACGGGCTCTCCCTCGGTTTCGATTGGAAGGTCTCGGCGGCGACCCGTCTCTACGCGAAGACCAATTTTGATCTGCAAGAGGAATATGAGCCCGGCGAACGCCAGCGACTCACCCTGGCCGCCACCGCCGCCGCGAACTTCGATCTGTCGAAGCCCTTCCTCGTGCGCGGCGCGGATGTGATCGAGGCCACGTCCCGGGGCCGCACCACCGCCACGGCGGAGCGCAGCATCACCTCGAAATTTCAGGACACGACCTCGGTCATCATGAAATTCGGCGGTCGCACCGATGCGGACAGACTGCACCTCGACTACTCGCTCGGCTACAGCCGCACGCACACGGACGTCGATCAGGTCTTCGCCACCTTCGTGAGGAGCAACGTCGACTATCGCTACACCCAGGTGAACGCCGTCCGCCCCCATTTCGACCCGGTGACGTCCATCGATGTGAACGACCCGGGGATCTACCCGCTGAACGGGCTCAACCTCACGTACAACCAGAAGGACTACGACCTCGTGGAGGTGAGACTCAACTCGGCCTACACCCTGAGCCTCGCCGGCCACCCGGTGACGATCAAGGTCGGCGCCTCCGGCAGCCACAGCAAGAAGGTGCGGGACGACGGACCGTTCAACTCCGTCAGCGGCACGCCCCTGCGCAGCGGCCCGCTCCTGCTCAATGATCCCCAAATCAAGCTGCGCCGCCTGCCGAACAATTTTCTCGAAGGCTACGACCTCGGCGTGGGACCCGAGGGAGAATCGACCCACGAGCTGGCGCGAAAGTTCTTCGACTCCGGCCAGCTCATTCTGGCAGCCGGCAGCGGCCTGATCCAAAACGACTACACGATTGAGCAGGACATCACGGCGGCCTACGCCTCGGGCGAGTTCAAGGCCGGCCCGGCCGCGACCGTGGTGGGCGCGCGTTTCGAGCGCACCGCCGACGACGGCACAGCGTTTGCCATCGGCAGCGGAACCGGCGCCACCACGACGCGGATCACCAATCATCGCAGCTATGATTTCGTCGCCCCAAACTTCAACACCCGGATCCGCTTTGGGGAAAAATGGCAGGCCCGGTTGGCCTACACCTGGACGATGCGCCGGCCCGGCTACGACTCCGCGGCACCGCGCACCACCTACAGCGTCAGCTCCGCCGGCGCGGTCACCGTCAACACGTTCAACCCGGACTTGAAGCAGGAGATGTCGCGCAACTTCGATGTCTCGCTGGAATACTATTTCAGCCGGGCGAACCGCGTCACGCTCGGCGCCTTCCTCAAACAACGCAGCGATACGCTGTTCTCCCGGGTGAGCACGCTGCCGTTTGCGGAGACGCCCGTCGAAGTGCAGGCCCTGCTCCAGAACGTTCCCGGCACGCAACTCGTCACGCTGACCGAACAGGCCAACGGGGGCGACGGTGAGATCCGCGGGATCGAGGCGGAATACCTGCATCGCCTGAGCTTTCTCCCCGGCCTGCTCCGCGGCCTGGCGTTCAACGCCAATTTTACCTACATCGATTCCGAGTGGACGCGCCTGCAAAACAACCTCCCGCGCACCACGCGCTTCCCGCAACAGTCGCGCACCACCGGCAACCTCGCCCTCGACTACACGCTCGGGAAATGGTTCGCCCGGACCTCGTACAACTGGCGCGCGAGCTTCCTGAGCTCGGTCAACACGAACCCCGACCTCAACCAGTACGGCGGCAACGCGGAGTCGATCGACCTGAAGGTCACCTACCAATTCCGCCCCAGCTGGTCGTTCCAATTTCAGGCCCAGAACATCAAGAACGACGCCGACGTCGTCTGGATCGGCTCGGCCCTGACCCGGCTGCGGCAATACGAGCGCTCCGGCGCCGATTATTCGTTCGGCGTAAACTGGAAGCGGTGAAGCCTCCTATCCGGTGATCCGACCAAACCCTCGCATGAAAATCTTCCGCCTGTTCGCCGCCGGCCTGCTGGTGTCATCGGGAGCCGGCGCCGAGCGCACCTTTGTTCCCGTCGTCCGACCTCCCGGATTTGTCAAAAACACGCCGATCGCGCTGCGCGCCGAACCGGGGATGCCCGCCATCCTCGGGGCGGATGGAAAATTCACGCCCCTCGGCCAGTATCTGCACGAGCTCGCCCGCGATGCCGGCAACGTCGAAGTTCATTTTCAGCATCTTTTCAGCGCCGAATCGAAAAACTGGCGCGACGTGCGCTCCCCCTTGTTCACCGGAACCGAGCCGATCATTCATGGCCATCGGCTGCCGCGACTGCTCCGGCCCTTCGTGCAGCTCATCCAAGGGGCGGACGAAATATCGCCGGCGCTGAAAATAGATCTCCTGACGCCGGCGTGGACCGCGAGGGTCGAGGGGATGTTTCGTTCGATGGTGAACGCCGACGGCCTGCTCGCGCGAGGCGACCAGGTCGGCACGATGGCGTTGAGCTTTCATTTCCTGCGGAGCGGCTGGGAGATGATGGGCCTCGATCCCTCCAAGATCTACCCGCTTCCGCAGGCGCAGGCCCTCCTCCGCACCCTGCTCACGTTCACCTACATCAACCACGCGGAAGATGCGTGGCTGCCGGCCAGCGCGGACTATCTCGCCTCCTGCCGCAAAGCGAATGCCGCGGCGAAATATCCGGCCGATGATATTCTGATTCGCGACGGCCAGGTCTTTTTCGCGGGCGGACTCTTCATCGGCTGGAAAAGCACCAGGCCCTCGCTGCACGCCACGTGGGACGCACTCGCGATCATCAACACCCTGTTCAGCTACCACCCCGAACCCAATCCCGCCGATCCCCGCTCCATTTTCCATCTCTGGCATCAGCTTTCTGAGCGCGAGCAACAGCCGGGCCGCAGCACGCTGCGCAGTCTGCGACGCAAACTCTGGCTCGACTACCGGGATCATCGCGGGCCGAGCTACTGCGTAATCGTCGGCGGCCGGCCCACGGAGGACATCGCCGCTCCGAGCGAAGCGGCGCGGCTCTTCGATCACGCCGGCTACGCGGAAAAAGACCTCGCCCATTGGGCGTACCTGAGTTGGGCGGAGATGTTTGGCGATCCGGAACGGAACACGACCAACGGGGTGCAAGCGCTCCTCGCAATCGTTGACGGCCGCGTGCTGGCCGAGCTCAAGACCCCCACCGCGCGGCAGAAACGACCGGGCGCACCGGGCCGCATCGACACCGGGGACTCCGAACGTTGACCAGGCGCAGTTCGCCCACCCCGACCGATTCGCCGGTGCCGCGGCGATAAACATCTATCCTTTGCGTCCGGCCGAATTTTCCGTTCACTCGGCGGCTCGATGATCGAAGTCTCGCAACTCACGCGCGTTTTCCGCACCTACAAAAAAGTCCCGGGCTTCTGGGGCGGCGTGAAGGGTCTCTTCCATCGCGAGTTTGAGGAAACCGCCGCAGCCAAGGACATCTCGTTCTCGATCAACGAGGGCGAGTTCGTCGGCTTTCTCGGGCCCAACGGCGCGGGTAAAACCACCACGCTCAAAATGCTGGCGGGCCTGATCTACCCGACGAGTGGCACCGCCCGGGTGGCCGGCTTCGATCCCACCAAACGCGAAAACGCCTACCGCCGCCTCTTCGCCCTCGTGTTGGGCCAGAAGAACCAGCTCTGGTGGGACCTGCCCGCCATCGAGTCATTCAATCTCTTTCGGGCGATCTACGCCATCCCGCCGGAGCAGTACAAGACGACGCTGGACGAACTCGTGACCCTGCTCGAGGTCGGCCCGAAACTGAATGTGATGGTGCGCGAACTCTCGCTCGGCGAGCGCATGAAGATGGAGCTCATTGCCGCGCTGTTGCACCAGCCGCGCGTGCTGTTTCTCGACGAACCGACCATCGGTCTCGACGTGGTGTCGCAAAAAAAGGTCCGCCAGTTCCTCCGCGACTACAACCGCCGCCACCGCGTCACGATCTTGCTCACAAGCCACTACATGGCCGACATCAAGGAACTCTGCGAGCGGGTCATCGTGATCCACAAAGGCCGCAAGATCTACGATGGCGCGCTCGACCGGCTCGAAAACGCGGGCGGTGCCCGGAAGAAGATCATCACGTTTGTGCCGGCGCTGAGCAGCGTCGAAGGACCGGCGGCAACGGCTGGCGTCGCGTTTCCCGACACCTGGCAGTCCCGCCTCGCGACCACCACCACCCGGGCCGACGATGGGAAATTCACGCTGGGTGTGCCCGGGGACAAGGTGGTCGCCGTTTCGCAGGAAATCCTCAGCACCGGACCCGTCGCCGACATCACGATCGAAGAGGTGCCGCTCGAAGACGTGATCGCGGAGCTATTCAGCGCGCAGGCGTAGTGGCGTCAGGTCCGGCCACTGCCATCGCCCGTCGAGCAGCGCGGCAACGAGGCGGCGGTGCGTTGCGGCGGTCTCTTCCACCGCCACCCGCAGCCCGCCCGCACTCGGCAGGGCCGCGACGGTCACTTTGTCTCGATCCGAACCACCCAACTGCTCGAGTCGACGCGCATCGGGAAAGCTGATGTGCCCATGGCGCAAGCGCAGTTCGTGCCGGAGCCGGAAATTTGTTTCCGCCAGATGGTGGTGCAACCAGCGCTGCGCCGCCAGCAGCTCACCGCGATCAATCTTCCGACGCGTGAAGACGTAATCGCAAACAAACGCCTCCGCGAGCTGGCGGACCGCGGCGGCGTCCAACCTCGCGGGAGAAACCTCCCGCGCCACCAGATCGTAAAGCCCGGCAAACTCTGCTGCTCCCTTGAGGATGGAATAACCTCCCGCCAGAACGGCCGACAGATCCGTCAAGGCTTGCCGGGCCGGCGGCTGGTCCGCCCACCGGCCGGCCGATACGAGCTGAGCCACCGACCGCAACGGGTCGACGGGAATGATCACCAGATCCAATTCCCCGAGCTCCGAAACCACCGTCGCTTTCCGCGCGCTGCCCAGCCGGCCGGTCCGATTGACGTACGCCAGGGGAGCCAGCCCGGGGGCCGTCAGCCACGCGCCATCGTCGAACATTTCGGGTCGCGAGGTTGCGATCTGGAAATCCCAGTCGGAAAATGCATCGGCCGCCGCCACCGCATCCGGGGCGCGCGCCCGCGAACCAATGAGCACGAGCAAATGGATGGACGGCTCGGTCGTCGCCCAAGCAATCAATTTCTCGCCCAGGCTTGGGTTGCTCACAATTTGCGCAGCGAGATGAGAATCTCGGTGCCCTCCATCCCCGGCCCCGCGTGAATCTCGCCATGATGGAGGCGCAGAATCTCCTTGGCGAGAAACACCCCCAGCCGCCCTAGATTCGGCACCGCATCCTCTTCCGGTTCGGGCAAAATTCCCTCCAGTTCGAGGTGTTTGCCCTTGAGCGACAGCAACGCGGTGAGTTCCGCGCCCGTGCCAGTCGAGCGCACCTTCAGGGCGAGCTCGCGCAAACCGCGATCCGGCCGATTCTCGCCAACCGTGCGAATCAACGCCCGCAACCCAAAATCGAGCAGCTTCCGGTTTGCCATCAACACCACCGGATCCGGGCCCACCTCGACCCTCAGTCCCAGCGAATGCCCGATCTGCTGCGCCAGTTCCTTCACATCCACCGGGGCCGCATCCGCCTCATGCAAGGTCTGCATCAGGGCGAGATTTCCATTCAACGCCTCCAGATGGACGACATCGGCCTTCATCGTCTCGAAATGCGCCGGAGTGACCGGGTGGTTCTCGCCCGCATGCCGGAAAGCCGCCAACGAGACCAACGCGTTGCCCAGCTCATGGCTCAGCGTCAGCGCAAGTTCGCGCAGCACATCCCGCCGCCCGGCTCGTTCCCGCAGCGCGGCATCGTGGACCTCTCCACTCGCTTCCTCCCAGAAGGCCCACACGCCGCCGGTTTCCGCGATCACTCCGGCGTTCGCCCGAAAGGGCTGGCCCTCGCCCGGGACGGCCCGACAGATCTCGCGGCTCCTCCGCGCCTGACCAATCAGGTCGCGCACGACCAACGGAACATGGCGGGGAGGGTTTTCGTTTGGACCGAGCACCAATGTGCCGGGCAGATATTTGGCCCCCAGGCTGGCCAGTTCCGCCAGGTGATTCAGCCGCGAAAATTGATTCGATTTGGTTAACGTGTGCCGCAGCAGCCGCGCCAGGTGAATCGCGCGTTCGCGGTCCGCCTCATCATAGGCCTGGCCATCGTCCCGCACCCCGAGCGCGATTAGGCCGAGCAGCCGGCCGTTGTCGTGCACCGGCACGAGCAGCCTTGCACCCCACAGCGCGAGCCGGTTGCGCACCGCGAGTTCCGCCACCGGATCGGCGGGCGTATCCCAGTTCGTGCCGTCGATCACCGCCGGATGCTGCTCGAAATACGCCACCAACGGATCATCGGCGGCAAAGAACGAGGTGCCGCGATCCGCCCGGAACCCGTCGGCCTCGCGTTGGAAAAAAACCGCGTGCGAGGCGCGCAGCAACTGGCGTGACGCCCGCCGGAATTCCGCCGTCAGTCGTTCCCGTGAATCGAGGTTCTCCACCGCACCCTCGATCAGATCCCAAAGTTCCGCCGCATCGGTCGGCAGAGCCCGGGGGGCCGGCCGCGGCGGCTCGGCCCGGCGGTTTTTCTCCGTCAGCATCTCGACCAGGGACTGCTTTTCGGCGACTTCCTCCACGAGCGGCAGGAGCTCGACCAGCCGCGACGCACTCTCCTCGTAGGACAAATAGGCTTTCGCCCGCCCGGCCAGCCGGGCCTGCCCGAATGGCAGGCTGTGCGGTTCGCCCACATAGATTGTCGGACAACGCACCAACGACAGGGGCAACGCGTCTTCACTCACCGCGTCGAGCACGACAACCGCCGCAAATCCCGGCGCGGTTCCGCCGGGAAACGTGTGTGCCCCCAGCCGCAAGACCACCCGACCGACCGGCAATTGCCGTTCCCACGCATCCGCGAGCGCGGTGTCTTGGGTGGCTAGGACTGCACTTGCCCCACAAAAGGGGCTGTAGCGCATCAATCGTCGGCGCTGCGGGCGCGCTTCCGGGTCAGGCCGATGATTTGAACCATGGCGCGAAACTGCGCGTAGCCTTTCCACAGGCACTCGTATCCAGGATTCCCAT
>SXSC01000048.1 GCA_005792355.1 Opitutaceae bacterium | reverse complement strand
CAGTTGTCGCACGAGGATCGCGTTCTCGGGCAGTTCAAGCGTTTGTTTGATCGGCGGGGCCGCTGGCATCTTCCCCGCTGTGTAGCAGAACGCCGAAGAAAAGTCCCGTCATTTTTTTAGGGGCAAGCGCAGGGCTAGGGCGATTTTTTCCGCGGCGTCGTAGGCGAACGGAAAGTGAAGCGCGGTCGGCTTGAGGAAGAAATCGAAGGGGTTCGTGTCGAGGGTCTCGACCATCAGGTCGCTGCGGACTTCGAGGCAGGTGGCGAGATGTTCAGGGGCGAAGAAGGCCCAGTCGAGCGCGTTGTCGAGCGGATCGTTGGTGGCGATGCGGCGGGCATCCGGGCTGATCGCGAGGTCGAAATTATGCAGCCGTTGCCGCGACGTTTCCCGCGGCCGCAGGTAGAGCGCGTGCGGGGCAAATGAAACCGGCTGCGAATAGTCGTAGCGGGTGAGATGGGCGAGGCGGAGGAACATGGCCGGACAAGAAGCGCCCGCTCTCCGCTACCTGGCGACCGCCACCGCCGCGGGAGTTTCCCGGACGCTGACGTCGACTCTGAGTGAGCGGGTGGGAGCGCCGCGGTAGGTGCCGTTGACGGGGCGGATGTCCGCGTAGTCGCGGCCGACCGCGAGCTTGATGTAGCGATCGTCGGCGGGGCGATCGTGCGTGGGATCGAAGGCGGCCCAGCCAAAGCCCGGGATCCAAGCCTCGATCCACGCATGGGAGGCCTCGATTTCACGCGGGCGCCGCGTGTTGTTAAAAAAATAGCCGCTGACGTAGCGGGCGGGGATGCCCATGCTGCGGCACAGGCCGAGATGGACGTGCGCGAAATCCTGGCAGACGCCCATGCGGAGCTTGAGGGCATCGGTGGCGCGGGTGTTGGCGCCGGTGGTCTTGGGGCGATAGGCGAAGCGCCGGAAGATGTGCCCGCCGAGCCGCCGGACATCGCCCCACACGTCGCTGCGACCCTCGGCGAGGGCGTCCTGCGCCTCGCGCCAGAGCTCCACCTCGAGCGGCACGTAATGCGAGCTGTTGTAAAACTCGGCGAGCATCTCGCGTTCGGTCGAACGTTCGAGCTCCAGGATGGGCACCCGCGGGACGGCCGGCCGGTCGGCGGTCGGCACGGTCTCGACGATGGACGCCGCCTCGATCACCAATTTGGTGTGATTATCGATGATCTCGAAATAGTGGACGGTGTTGCCGTGGAAGTCGTCGTATTCGCGCGGCGTCGTGCCGGGAGTGAGGCGAAACTTGAAGTCGTGGCACCGCTGGGTGGCGTCGTTGACGGGGCGCAGACGGGTTTCATTGAAACTGTCGTGCGCCTTGCCAGCGTAGCTGAAGGTGGTGCGATGAAGGACGCGTAAATGCATAGGGTTTTTGCTCCGCAAAAACCTACTGCTGTTGTTGCTGTTGCTGTTCTTCCAGCTCGGATTCGGCGGGATAAAACATCGTGGTCTTGACGACCTCATCGCTAATCCCATCCAGGGTGGTCTGAATCTCCGTGAGAAATTCGTGCAGGCCCCGGTTGAGGACATCGGTGATGGTGAGCGACTGCAGGTCGGCGAGGAGCCGGTGGGAGGCGCGGGCGGCGGGCGAGCGGGGGCGCGGGCTGGTTTCGCCGAGGATGCGGCGGAGAAAGTCATCGACCTGGGCCATGCAGAAGTGCAGCGAACGCGGGAACGAATCGGAAAAGATGAGAAACTCGGCGGCCTTCCAGGCGAGGATCTCCCGCACATAGTAGCGGCGATAAGCCTCGAGCGCGGAGGCGGAGCGGAGGACGGCCTGCCATTGGGCGGTGTCGACGGCGCCGCCGACGTCGGTCGCGCTGGGCAGCAGGATGTGGTATTTGACGTCGAGGATGCGGGTCGTCTTGTCCGCGCGCTCGATGTACTTGCCGAACTCGAGGAACTCCCAGCCCTCGCTGCGCGAGTAGGTGGAGGCGGTGAGGCCCTGGAAGAGGTGGGAGGCGCGGTTGATCTTCGAAAAGAAATCCTGCGGACCGGCGGCCCAGACGGCGGCGGTGGTCTGCGATTTGAGGAAGAGGTGGAGTTCGTTGATCGTCTCCCACATCTCGAGGGAGATCTGGTCGCGGATCATGCGGGCGTTTTCCCGGGCGGCATAGACGCAGGCGAGAATGGAGGCCGGGTTGCGGAGATCGAAGGCGAGGAATTCGGTCACGGTGCGGCTGTCCGTCACAGTGTAGAGCCTGGCAAACAGCTCCTCGTCGCCGGAGCTGAGCACGAGCGATTCCCAATGCTGGTCCTGGCCGGTGGGATCGACGCCTTGAAAGTCGAACATGAACTGCAGGTTCACCTCGAGGAGCCGGGCGACGTTTTCGGCCCGCTCGATGTACCGGCTCATCCAATACAAGGAGTGCGCCACGCGCGAAAGCATGACGGTCGCTTGCGGGCGGGCGAGGGGAGCGGCGGCGGCAGACTTGGCGGCGGTGGGCATCAGGGAGAGTGGGGAATCTTGAAATCTAAAATCTAGAATCTGGAATCTCGGAATTTCCGGAGCGTGGCGGTTTGGAAATCCAAGATTCTAGACGATAGTTTTTTCGATTCCACGATTTCCGGTGTTTGCTTCAGGTGTCGCCTTGCAGCACCCAGGTGTCCTTGGAGCCGCCGCCCTTGGAGGAGTTGACGACGAGGGAGCCCTGGCGGAGCGCGACGCGGGTGAGGCCGCCAGGGGTGACGGTGATTTTTTCACCGTAGAGGATGTAGGGCCGCAGATCGATGTGGCGGCCCTCGAGCTGGCCGTCGCACCAGGTGGGGGAGCGCGAGAGCTTGATCGGGTCCTGCGCGATGAAGTTGCGGGGGTTGGCGGCGACCTGGCGGCGGAAGGATTCGCACTCGGCCTTGGTCGAGGCGGGCCCGATCAACATGCCGTAGCCGCCGGCCTCGTTGGCGGATTTCACGACGAGTTTCTCGATGTTTTCCAAAATGAACTTCCGATCGAGCGGTTCCGCGGCGAGGTAGGTGTTGACGTTGGGTAGGATTGGCTCCTCGCCGAGGTAGTATTTGATGAGTTTCGGCACATACGCGTAGATGACCTTGTCGTCAGCGATGCCGGTGCCGATGGAGTTGGCGAGGGCGACGTGGCCGGCGCGGTAGGCGTTGACGAGCCCGGGGACGCCGAGCATCGAGTCGGGGCGGAACACGGAGGGATCGAGGAAATCGTCGTCGATCCGGCGGTAGATGACGTCGACGGGGACGAGTCCCGCGGTGGTGCGCATGAAGACGCGGGTGTCGCGCACGACGAGATCGCGCCCCTCGACGATCGGAATGCCCATCTGCCGCGCGAGGAAACAGTGTTCGAAGTAGGCGCTGTTGAAGACGCCGGGCGTGAGCAGGACGACGTTGGGTTTGTCGTTTTGGTCGGGGGCAAGATGGAGGAGGGCCTTGAGCAGGTCGTCGGCGTAACCCTCCACGGGGCGGACGCCGTAGCTCTGGAAAAGATTGGGGAAAGCGCGCCGCATGGCCGCGCGGTTCTCGATCATGTAACTCGCACCGGACGGGCAGCGCAGGTTGTCCTCCAGCACGAGGTAATTCCCGTGGTCGTCGCGGATGAGGTCCGTGCCGCAGATGTGCACGTAGATGCCCTTGGGCACCGAGAAGTTCATGAACTCGCGCCGGAAGTGTTTGGCGCCGAGCACGAGCGCGGGCGGGACGATTTTGTCCTTCAGGGCCTTCTGGCCGTGGTAAATATCGTCGAGAAAGAGATTGAGGGCGTGGAGCCGTTGCACGAGACCGGCCTCGATCCGCCGCCATTCGCTGGCGGGAATGATGCGGGGAATCAGGTCAAACGGGAAGATCCGCTCAGTGCCCTGCGAATCGTTGTAAACCGTGAAGGTGACGCCACGGCGCAGCAACGCGAGGTCGACGGCGGCGCGCCGTTGATCGAATTCGGCGATCGGCAGGGTGCCGAGGCGTTCGGCCAGCCGTTGATAATGCGGCCGGACGGCCCCGTGGCCGGCGGGCGCGAACATTTCGTCGAAGAAACCGCCGGAATCGTAGTGAGTGTTGAGGAGCGACACGGAAGGGTTTTGAGTCGGAACGGTTTCCTAAGCAGGTCCCTTGCCAGCGGACCGGGAATTGGTGGCCGTGGGCAAGTGTGGCGGTCCCGGCGGGGGCGTCCATCAAACTTTGGGCTTCGGGTTGGCCAACCGAAGGGCGGGGGTTCACTTCGTCGCACAGGTGATCGCAGTTGATCGATTTACGTCCACCCGACCCCGGTGCCGAAGTACCAGCTGTCCGGGCTATCGCCGCACGGCGGTGATGGCCGTACCGCCGAGGATGAGCGCCGCGCCCACGAGTTCGCGGGGGGCGAAATGCTCGCTGAAGAAGACCACTCCGCCCACCGCGATGCCGAGCGGCACGAGCATTTGCAGCAACGAGCCCTCGGCCACGGGCAGGTCGCGAAAGGCACGTGTCATGGTGATCTGCCCGATGGCGGCGAAGGTTCCCGCCAGGATCATCATAGTCCAGGCCAGCGCCGACACGGGTTCGTGTTGGACGGCAGCAGGTACGGCGCAGATGATGAGACCGTAGATGCACTGGGCCGCGAAGATGGTGGAGGAGTGGTCGGTGGCGTGCAGTTGGCGGATCGTGACGACGACGTAGGACGCGGCGAACGCCGAGGCGATGCCGACCAGATCGTAGACGTTCACGTGAGCCCCGGCGCCAAAGGCATTGGTCAACAAGGCGAGACCACCGAGGGCCGCGAGGCTGCCGACCGCCAATGACGGCCGGAATTGCTCACCCAGCACCCACACCGCCAGGAGCGCGCCGAAGATGACGTACGTGTTGTTGATAAACGTCGCCCGGCCCGCGCCGAGATGGACGACCGTGAGATAGAACAGGTAGACGCTGCCGCCGCCGACGATGCCGCGACCAATCAGCTTTGGATGGGTGAAGAGCCGGTGAAACTGGAACTCGCGCCGGTAGAAGCCGAGGACGACCGCCATGCCGGCGACGAAGCGCACGCAGCTGACGAGCCAGACATTGACGGACTGCACCTCGCCCAGCGCGCGGATGAGCAGGACGTTGGCGGTAAAGGTCACCGTTGAAACCAGCATCAACACGACACCCCGGGAATGGTGGGAGGGCAGGGAGTCGGTGGCAGGCATCATGGTGCGACGCTAGCATGGTCGGGAATGCGCCGCCGGGAAGGATGGAGTTCGGGTGGTGGGCGCAGCGGCGTGGAAAAAGCGACGGGTGCTGGCGACCATCCGGAATCGTTCTCCCTCCTCTTCATCTTCCTCCTTCGTCAGGTGCCCGCGAATTCCTCGAAGGAGAAAGATCAAGAGAAAGACGCGGCGGTGAACCTCATTGGTTGCGGCCCCGTTGAGTGTTTGGCTGCAATCAGTCCACGTTCGGCGGCAGGCGCTGGGGCTGGAGGGCGAGGGAATGGGTGGCAGGGGAATAAATTCCCTGGCCGTTCATTCCCCTGCCATCCATTCCTCTGCCAAGAGTCCACGACGACTGCGAAATCCGCCGTGGTAGCAGCGATCGCCGGCCGGAAAAAAATTAAGCGCCATTCGGGGTGGGGGCACCCCGCCGCCACGGGAAACAAAATCGAACCGGTTCAGAATCTCACGTCGAGGTTCGTTTGATTACCGGCGACGGCTGCGAGGCCGGGAATCGTTTTGATATTTCCGGTTTCGGGCTCGCCGACCTTCACGGTGTACCGGCCCAAGGCAAAGACCTGGGGTCGGAAGGTCTGGCCGTGCAGGCGCAGGCCATAGACGAGTTCGCCCGTTTTTTCCTCGTAGATTTGCACAACGGGATTTCTCAGGCCGCTGATTTGGAGGGCGGGGAGGTGCGCGGTGGGCGTGCGGGCGTAGTTATCGAGCTGGGTGACCGTCACCGGCCACGTTGGCATCTGTGTGCCGGGCCGGGTAACATCGGCGGAGTAGGGCCAGCATTCGATGGTGATGGTGCGTTTCGCCTTGTTGAAGCGCACGACCCCGAGGCCGCTGGTCTTGGCGTTGACCGACTCCAACGCCGCGCGCGGCGGATCGGAGGGGCCGTTTTTCACGGCGAGCACAGTGAGCGGATTGCCGAAGTGGTCGAGGAAATCGCCGGTGAGGTTCGGGTTGCCCGAGGCCTGGTTGCGACCGGTCTTGGTCGGCTCCCACCAGCGCGGGTAGCCAACGTTGACGGCCGGGCCGGCGAAGGCGACCGGGCCGTCGCGATGCGCGTCGATGCCGTATTGCACCACGGCAGGGAGATGCTGGTCGCCCGCGAGGTGCACGGCGAAGGCTTTGCGGATCTCGCGCAAGGCGCGGTTTCGCGGCGACTGCGCCCAGCCGTTGGCGTCGTAGTCGGCGATGAGCACCCCCTGGTTGCCTCCGTGAGTCGTGGCCATCGCGGTGAAGATCGTCTGGGAAATGACGGCCTTCATCTCGGCTCCCCGCCAGTCGGCCGCCCATTCGCGGATGAACTGCTCCTGCTTCGTGCCGAGGAGATCGACGCCCGGCACGTCCGCCGTTTTGGGATCGAAGTTCGGATCGATCACATGATCGCCGCGCTTGCTCCCCGTGGGTGGCACTTTGCCCTCGGGGCCGGACTTGAACTGACGATCGGCGAGGATGGCAAAACTCACGCGACCGTAGGTCAGCGGGCCGTAATAGTTCAGCGTGCCGCGTTTGGCCGGTGCAGGATCGTAGGGATCTGGATGATGCGCGGTCTGCGTGCGATGGACGACATTGACCCAGGCGGCGGGCATGTCGTAGCCACCGGCCTCCTGCGTGGTCTTCTTCCCGTCGCCGCCCTCGCCCCAGAGGTTGCCTTGGTAGACGTCATGGTCGTCGGGCAGTGAGAGGCTTGGGCGGTCGCGCATGAGCTCGCGCCAGGTCCAGCCGTGAAAATACCACTTGCGCAGGTAATCGAGCATCGCCTTGTCGAGCGGAGCGCGCTGCACGCCGTAACCCGCGGTGCTCTCGTAAAACTGATCGCCGACGAACGCGATGAGGTCGGGATTAAGTTTCGCCATGCTGCGCACGAGCGGCACATTCGGAAAAATGGCGTGGATGTTGCACGACACGTCGCCGACGGTGAGCATCTCCTGCTCGATGGGGTCGCGGCGCACCGTGCCGGACCAAGTGTGCTCCGTGCCCGCCCCGGAACGCGGGCGGAGCGTGTAGGCGAGACGGTAGGGCGTGTCCTGCGTGGCGTCCCATTTTTCGACGCGGAACGCAGCGACGCGCGCCTCCGGATGGATTTTCTCCTCGCGGAGCGTCTTCCACCCCGCGCCGTCACGAACTTGCAGGCGCACGGTGTCGGAGTCGTCCGCCCCGAGCGGTGGCAGCTGGGCCGAGAGTTTCAGCACGCCGCCGCTGACGGTGTACTGCGACCACAGGATGGGACCGAACACCTGATCGTCGCCGCCCGTCAGCTTCGTGCCGCTGGCCTGCCAGTCGGTGAACCAGAACCGGCCGGTGCCGACGCCCGGGCCGCCGGAGGCGGCCTTCGCCTTGGCTTTGGCTTTGCCCTTGGTGTTGACGGCGCCGTCGCCGCCCTCGGGAAAATTGCACACGAGGGCGAGATTGCCGACGAGGGTGTCGCTGCTGACGTCCACGAGGGAAACCTGGGCGAGCTGCCGGCCCCCGGCGGGATCGTGAGCCGAGAGCGTCGCACCATAGGCGGCGCCCTGGGGAGTGATGGCGAGGCGGAGTTCGACGGACTCGCGGGCGAGGTCGAGTTTGACCGCGTTGGGCGCGCCGGGTCGGAGGAGGAAGAGTGAACCATCGGCGGCGAAGCCGGCGTTGAAGCCGGAGGCGGGGGCGGACCAGAGGTTGTTCCGGTAATCGTGCAGTTCCGGGTAATCCTTCAGTGTGCCCAGAATTCCGATACGGAAACCCGCCGAGCCCTTGCCGGCCAGCGGGCCGCCGCCGGCGCGACCGACCAGCACACGCAGTTCGAGGGTGCCGGAGCGGTTGGCGAGCTGGCGGGTGAGGAGATGGACGTTGCGGTCGGCCGCGGCGTTGAGGCACTCGATTCGTCCGCTGGCGACCTGCCAGTCCTGGTGGGGATTCGCCCAGTACTCGGCGCCGAGCCAGGTGCGGTCGGGCGAGCGGTCCCAGGCGCTGCGAAACGCGAGCGCCGGTTCGCCGGCGTGCAGGAGTGGCGAGAGGCGCGAGGTGAGGAACGACGTGGCGGCGAGGGTGGCGGAGCGTTGCAGGAAGGCGCGGCGGTTGAGGCGCTGGGAGGGGTTCATCAGCGGAAGACCGTGGGGTTTTTCGCCGGGCCGGCGAGTGCGATCAGGTGATTTTATCAGTGTTCATCGGGGTTCATTGGTGGTTCAACGTGGGCCGTGTCGCCATCCGCCCGAATTCACCGGTGAACGGCCTCCCGCGTATGAAAAAAGATCCCGCCATCGAGCATCGCATCCAGGATGAGATTATGGACGACGCCTGCGGCGAGCAGGAGCGGCACGGGGCGTGGATCTGTTACCTGCAGGATCATTTGTCGTTTCCGTTTGCGGCCCGCTGCGTGGAGCGCCGGCGCGAGTCGCTGCTCGCGGTCGGGGAGGGCGTCACGGTCAACGGCCTGGCTGAGTCGGATGAGCCGGAGGAAATTCTGGTGGACGTGCGCTGGAAAGATCGGGACCTGGCGGTGCCACTTGCGCAGTTGCAGGGTGTGGGTGTCGCTCCGGAGGCGGCGCAGGCGATCGCGGACTGGCACTACTGGTGGCAGCACGGCTATTTGTTTTGAGCCGGCTCGCGCGTTGACAGCGGGCTGCGGGGCGAAAACAACCGCGCGTGCCATTCTCGCTTTCACCCCGCGGTCATCTGCGCTGCGACGAAACCGCCGCCGCCAGCCTCGAACCGCGCGTGGCGGAGATCCTGCGGGCGGCCGCGGCCGAATCGTCCGCCCGCGTCTTGTTGATCCTGGCCACCCGCGTGCTCGAGGTGCCGTTGCCCCCGGTCGGTGCGTTCTGGCGGGAGTTCGGCCGGCGTTACCTCACGCAGCTCTGCCACACGCCGGAGCTGGACGCGTTCGGTTCGCTCGGGCCGCCGATGGACGAGCAAGTGATGGCGTTCGCCGACGCCGCACCGCCGATGCCCGGGGCGGAGTATTTGGGATTGGAGCTGCTGCGCGGGCTTTGGCACGAACTCGACGCGCTCGTCTTTGCCGAGATCCGGGCGGGCGAGGGCGGGGCGCCGGCCTGGCTCAAGACGCAAAATCCGCTCTGGAACCTCGTCGGCCGCGTCACTTTTCATCTCGCCGAGAACAAACGCGATCCCGCGCGGCCCTTTGCGTTTCTGGCGACGTATACCCACCGCATTTCCGAGCAGGCGCGGCCGCAATACCTGCCGCTTGGCCGTGCGTTGCAGGAGTACGCCGGTGCGCGCAACCGCCCGGTGCTGCTCGCGCTGCTTGCCCCGGTGCAGCGCGCGGCGGAGCAGAGCGCGCTGGCGCGCGAGTTGGTCGACTCCCAGCGGGTGTTTCAGCCGCAGACTTGGACGCCGCGCGAGGCCCACCGCTTCCTGCGCGACATTCCGTTGTTCGAGGACAGCGGGCTGCTCGTCCGCATCCCCGACTGGTGGAAGGGCGGCCGCGCCTCGCGTCCGACGGTGAGCGTGACGGTCGGGGGCGCCCGGGCCGCCGGTCTCGGGCTCGATGCGCTGCTCGATTTCAAGGCCGCGCTGACGCTCGACGGCGAGGCCATCAGCGCCGAGGAGTGGGAAAAAATCGCCGCCGCCGATGCCGGCCTCGTGTTGCTCAAGGGCAAGTGGGTCGAGGTTGATCGCGCGAAACTCCAGAACGTGCTCGAGCATTGGAAAACGCTCGAAGCCGGACGCCAGCATGACGGCGTCTCCTTTGCCGAGGGACTGCGGCTGCTCGCCGGGGCGCAGCCCGGCGGCGGCGCGCCGGAGGCTGCGGATGCGGACGTGCGGGCGTGGTCGAGCGTGCGCGCCGGTGACTGGCTGGAGAAGACGCTCGCGGAATTGCGCAGCCCCTCCGCCCCGGGCGCCGCGAAAGCGGTGCCGGGACTGCTGGCCGTGCTGCGACCCTACCAGTTGGCAGGGGTACACTGGCTGCGCTTTCTCACAAAGCTCCGGCTCGGGGCCTGCCTGGCCGACGACATGGGCCTCGGCAAGACCGTGCAGGTGCTGGCCGCGCTGCTCCAGGCGCGCGCCGAGCAACCGGGCGCGGCGCCGGCACTGCTGGTGTTGCCCGCTTCGCTGCTTGGCAACTGGCTGGCGGAGGCCGCGCGGTTCGCCCCGACACTGCGGTTGTTTGCCGCGCATCCCTCCGAGACGGACGGGGCGCGGCTGGCGGCGGTCGCGGCCGATCCGCAAAAAACGTGCGCGGGGCTCGATCTCGTGATCACGACCTATGGGATGTTGCTCAAGCAGGAATGGCTGCGTCGCCACACCTGGAGCGTCGCCATCCTCGACGAGGCCCAGGCGATCAAGAACCCGGGCGCGCGGCAGACCCGGGCGGTGAAGGAGCTCCAGGCGCCGGTGCGCATCGCCCTGACGGGCACGCCGGTCGAGAACAGCCTGGGCGATCTCTGGTCACTGTTCGATTTCCTGAATCCGGGTTTGCTCGGGAGCGCGGCGGACTTCACCCGTTTTACGAAACGGCTCGCGCAGGACACGGAGCCGGGCGCGTTCGCACCGCTGCGGCAGCTGGTGCGGCCGTACATTTTGCGTCGGTTGAAGTCCGATCGCAGCGTCATCACCGACTTGCCGGACAAGACCGAGATGCGGACCTTTTGCGGGCTCACGAAACGCCAGACCGTGCTCTACGAACAGGCCGTGGCGGACCTCGCGGACAAGCTCGAAAACGTCGAGGGAATCGAGCGGCGGGGGGTGGTGCTTGCCACGCTGATGCGGCTCAAGCAGCTCTGCAATCATCCCGCGCAATGGCTGGGAGGCGGCGACTACGATCCGTCGGCGAGCGGGAAGTTCCAGCGGCTGGCCGAACTGACCGGCGAGATTGCCTCGCGCCAGGAAAAGGTCCTGGTCTTCACGCAGTTTCGCGAGCTGACGGGCCCGCTGGAGCATTTTCTCGCGGGGATCTTCGGGCGCACCGGGCTCGTGTTGCACGGAGGCACGGGCGTGAAGGATCGGCGCGGGCTGGTGGAGCAATTTCAGCGCGAGGAGGGCCCGCCGTTTTTCGTGCTCTCGCTCAAGGCCGGTGGCACCGGGCTGACGCTCACCGAGGCGGGGCATGTAGTCCACTTTGACCGGTGGTGGAATCCGGCGGTGGAAAATCAGGCGACCGATCGGGCCTACCGCATTGGCCAGAAGAAGAACGTGCTGGTGCACAAGTTCGTGTGTCGCGGCACAGTCGAGGAGAAGATCGACCGGTTGATCGCGGACAAGCAGTCGCTGGCGGCGGATGTGCTGGCGGACGGCGGGGAGCTGCCGCTGACGGAGATGCGCGACGACGAGTTGCTGAAGTTCGTGGCGCTCGACCTGAAGTCGGCGAGCACCGAGTGAGGGGCAGCCGGATGGCAGGAAGATCGGAGCCGGGAGGAGTCGGCCGGCGGCACCGGCGGTGGGGCGGACGAAAGCCACGAGCGGGCTGATGGTTTGACAAAAGCACCGTTGGTGCAATGGTGCACTGATGCGGTTCTCGATAAATTTGGAAGATGATCTCTACGCGGTGGCCAAGAGTGTGGCGCAGGCGGAAGACTGTTCCTTGAACGAGGCGGTGAACCGGCTGCTGCGGCAGCGGGTCGAGACGGCGATTGCGCGGCGCAAGGATACCGGGCTGCCGGTGAGTGCGGGGCGGCGACCGATCACGGTAGCGGAAGTGGATAAGCTTCTCGCGGAGACGCCGTGACCTGGCTGCTCGACAGCAACGTGCTGGTGGCGCTGGCCATCGACACGCATGAATTTCACGCGCGGGCCTCGCGGTGGTTTGCCCGGGAGAAGGGTCATTTCGCCACGTGCGCAGTCACGCAGGGCGCGTTGTTGCGGCTGCATATGACTTTGGCAAAAGACCGCACGGCGGAGGCGGCGTGGGCATCGCTGGGGGGATTTGTCGCCCACCCGCGGCATGAATTTTGGGCGGCAGGGTTCGGCTACACCGAGCTCGAACCGGCGCACATCATGGGTGCCAAGCAAGTGACGGATGCATGGCTGGCCGAACTCGCGCGGCGCAAAGGCGGTAAGCTTGCGACATTCGATGCGGGGCTCGCCCGCGGGCATCCGAAGGTGGCGATCGTGGTATCGGTGTTGTAGGGCGGCGCCAGCCGAGGCGGGGTGGCGGGGATTGCATGGGGTCGCGTCGGAGTGGAGCACACGATCCTGGCGGGTCCGACCGGCGTTGGCTTCCTCGCCGTTGCAACGGGCCACCGCCTGACCCGCCCAGCCGGCCCCGTTGCAACGGGCCACCGCCTGACTATGTCGGTTCGTCTTATCCGTCGTAAACGGCAGGGTGGTGACAGTCGCTGGCGCCGGATGTGTTGGGCGACGGCAGCGAGATTTCGCTGGCGGAAATGCGCGACGACGAACTCCAGAGGTTCGTGGGGCTCGATTTGAAGTCGGCGAGCGCCGAGTAGGTTTACGCGCTGCGCGAAAACCTCACATTCCCTTGGACAATCCGGGGGCGACCTGCGCGTGATTTCCGCCATGTTTTGGAACTCCTATCGCCCTTATGTCAGTGTCGCCCAACGGCGCGCCAAGGCCGCGAAACACGCGCAAAAACTGGGAATGAAAGGGCAGGCGCTGACGCCGGTGAGGCTTGAAGGCCGCACGATTGCCCGCACTTTTTGGGGCAAGGCGTGGTGCGGGCACCTGGAGTCGTTCAGCGACTATGCCAACCGGCTGCCGCGCGGCCGCACCTATGTGCGCAATGGCTCGGTGATCGATCTGCAGATCGCACCGGGAAAAATCTCGGCGATGATCATGGGTTCGACGCTTTACCGTGGGACCATCGCGATCGCACCGCTGAAGCCGGCGCGCTGGAAAGCGATCAAGGTGGAGTGCGCGGGAAAGATCGATTCGCTGGTCGGGTTGCTGCAGGGCCGGCTCTCGGATGCGGTGATGCGCGTCATCACGGACCGCGAGACGGGACTTTTCCCGCAACCCTCGGAGATTAAGCTGGACTGCAGCTGTCCGGACTGGGCCGAACTCTGCAAGCATCTGGCCGCGGTGCTTTATGGGGTTGGCGCGCGGCTCGACACGCAGCCGGAGCTGCTGTTCGTGTTGCGCGGGGTGGATCATCTCGAACTCATCAGTGCGGCGGCGGATGGGCCGGCCCTGGTGGCGGGTGCAACGACGGCGACGGGCGGGATGGACGCCGCCGAAATGGCTGACGTGTTCGGGATTGAAATCGAGCCGGTGATGGCAACGGCGGCAAGACAAGGGAAGACGGTGGCCAGTAAACCGGCGGCGGAGGTTGCATCTCCAAATCGAAAAGTGAAAAAGACGGCGCAGCTGATGGTGGAAGAACGGCTCGGAAAAAGTTTAAAGCCGGTGAAACCGAAGAGAGAAACGAAACGCGGCCCGAGGAGAATCTAACTCGAACCTTGCGCACCGGCCGTCGAGTTCAGTGGCCGGTCGATGGCCAGGAACTCGTAGTACTGATACTCGCTCATGATGAATGAAAGTGGCCGAAAAAAGGGCGAGGGAGAATACTCCGAACCCCGGCTGGAAGCCGCAGCCCATGCGTTCACAACGCGTGCAGGGCGCGCTTGCTGACGGCGAGGGCGGCTTCCTTGACGGCTTCGCTCATGGTGGGGTGGGCATGAATCGTGCGGGCGAGATCCTCGGCGCTGCCGCCGTATTCCATGTGCGTGACCACCTCGCTGATGAGTTCACCGGCGTTGTGGCCGAGAATCTGGGCACCGAGAATCTTGTCGGTCGTGGCGTCGGCGATGATCTTCACATAGCCATCGGTGGCGGCGGCGGCGATCGCGCGCCCGTTGGCGGCGAAATTGAAACGGCCGATGTTGATGGCGCGGCTGGCGGCCTTCGCGGCGTCCTCGCCGAGACCGACGGACGCCACTTCGGGGCTGGTGTAGACGATGGCGGGAACGAGATCCCAGTTCACGTGGCCGGCTTTGCCGGCGATCCACTCCGCGACGGCGACTCCGTCCTCCTCGGCCTTGTGCGCGCGCATCGGGCCGGCGACGACATCGCCGATGGCCCACACGCCGGGGGCGGTGGTGCGGAGCTGGTGGTCGACCTTGATGCGCTGCCTGTCATCGAGCCGCACGCCGGCCTGGTCGAGGGCGAGTTTATCGGTGAAAGGGCGGCGGCCGACGGCGACGAGGACGCGGTCCGCCGCAAATTCGAGGACTTTTCCGTCGCGTTCAGCCGTCAGAGTGGCGGCGGACATCTCAGACTTGAGGTTTGAGACCTCGGATCGACGCAGGCCGGTGACCTTGGTGTTGGTCTCGATTTTCAGACCCTGCTTTTGCAGGAGGCGGGTGAAATTGCGGACGATGTCGTCGTCGTAGGCGGCGACGATCTTGGGGAGAAATTCGACGATGGTGACGTCGCTGCCGAGGCGCGACCAGACGGAGCCGAGTTCGAGGCCGATGGCGCCGCCGCCGACCACCACGAGTTTCTTGGGAATCGATTCGAAGGCGATGGCGTGGTCGCTGGAGACGACGGTCTGACCGTCAAATTTCAGGAACGGCAGCTCGACCGGGGCGGAGCCCGTGGCGATGACGATGTGCTTGGCCGTGAAACGGGACGGGGGCGACCCGCCTCCCACGGAAGAAGCGACAGCGAGGGTAGT
>SXSC01000047.1 GCA_005792355.1 Opitutaceae bacterium | reverse complement strand
TCCGCTGCGGCTTTCTCGGGTTGCTCCACATGGAAATCATCCAGGAGCGCATCCGCCGCGAGCACGACGTCGAGATCATCTCGACGTACCCGAGTGTCATCTACCACGTCATCAAGCACGGCGGGGAAAAAATTACCGTCGACAACCCGGTCAATCTGCCGGACCCCGGCACGATCCTCGAAATCCGCGAGCCGACGATTCGCGCATCGATCATCATCCCAAACGATTCGATGGGCGACATTCTCGCCTTGATCATGGAAAAGCGCGGCGTGAGCGAACACACCGACACGCTCGACGCGAATCGCGTGATGATGCATTGCGTGCTGCCGCTCAACGAAATCCTCGTCGATTTCAACGACCGGCTGAAGAGCGTCACGCACGGCTACGGCTCGATGGATTACGAACTGGGCGACTACCTTACCGCCGATCTCGTAAAGATGGACATCATGATCAACGGCGATCCGGTGGACGCGTTCGCCTGCATCGTCCACCGCGAGAAGGCGGAGGGCAAGGGCCGCCACCTGTGCGAGAAACTCGCCGAGATCATCCCTCCCCAGATGTTCAAGGTCGCAATCCAGGCGGCCATCGGCGGGAAAATCATCGCCCGCGACAACGTGCGTGAGATGCGTAAGGACGTGACCGCGAAATGCTATGGCGGTGACATCAGCCGGAAACGCAAACTCCTCGACAAGCAGAAAGAGGGCAAAAAGAAGATGAAACAAATCGGCAAGGTTTCAATCCCACCGGATGCGTTCATCAAGGTCCTGCAAAACAACTAATCCCGCCACCTTCGCGAACCATGTTTGGTTTTTTCGCCTCCCCAGAGAAAAAAATGCGCGAGAACGCGGGCAACTGGCTCGAACTCGCCGGGAAAGTCTACCACTACCGCCGCGATGTGCTTTCCGCGGCGCTCATCACCGAACTGCAGGGCAAGACCTCCGGACTGCAGGCGCTGGTGAAAGAACGGGCCGGAGCCGAGAAATTGAAGCTGGGAATTGAGCACCTCGAAGAGGTTCTTCGTCGGACGGGTGGGGCGATCTACCCGAAGTCTGCCCTGGTGGAGAACGTCGAATTCTTTTTGGTCGCGGCCATCGTGATTCTCGGCATACGCACGTACTTTGTTCAGCCCTTCAAGATTCCCACGAACTCGATGTGGCCAACTTACAATGGAATGACGCCGGAGGCGTTTCCGCAGCGCGCCGACGAGCCGGGTTACCTGATGAACGCCGTTCGGTTCGTGGCGTTCGGAGCGCACCCCAAGCGCGTGGAAGCGCCCGCGGACGGCGAAGTCATGATTCCCGTCAGCAGCGGTGGTTCGCGTATCGCGGTGCCGTATCGCGAGGTTCCGGGTCGCAACTGGCTGGTTTTCCCTGCCACCTTCAAGGAATACACCCTTTTGGTGGGAGATCGGACGGTGACTCTGAAAGTACCGCAGGATTTCGATTTCGAATGGGCGGTCCGCGACTGTTTTTTTCCGAACAAGACACCGTCCCACGAACCTGGCGGGGTTGACCTCGCTCGGGTGCTGGCCCGGCAGCCGGAGGCTCCGTCCGTCGACGGTGGGCGGGTGCGCTTGCTGCGCACGGGCAAACAGGTGAAGCGCGGCGAGCGGGTCATGGCGTTCGATATCGTGACTGGCGATCAGCTGTTTGTTGACCGTATGAGCTACCATTTTGTGCGGCCCCAGGTCGGCAGTGGATTTGTGTTTCGGACCGGCAATATCGAAGGGATCGCGCGGGTTTACGGGGATCAGTACTACATCAAGCGTCTGGTGGGTGTCCCGGGCGATACTTTGGAAATCAAGGGATTCACGCTGTTCCGCAACGGCGCGCCGATCACGGGGTCGGAAGCCTTTGACGGAAATGGTAAACGTGACGGCAACTACGTCGGCTATCGGTACGAGGGTTTGCTGGCGGCTGGTGCCCAATTGCCGATCCGGGCTAACGAGTATTTTGCGATGGGAGACAATTCCGCGAACAGCGCGGACGGTCGATATTGGGGTACGGTTCCGGCCAAGGACGTGGTTGGCCGTCCCATCTTCGTCTATTACCCGTTTACACGCCACTGGGGCCCTGCCCGCTAGGCAAATGCTGGGTTGGGAGCGCACAATTAAGGTTATGTTAAGTTGAAACAACGCGCCCGCCTCCCACATCTGAACCACGGCGATCCGTTCTGGCGCGGGAGCGAAACTGTCGTTCGCTCCTCGCCGCACAGTAATCTTAACAGCCGTCTGCCGTAATAGCGGGAGCGAGCGGATGGAGACGACCGTAGAGGCAACCCGCTGATCCCTACTCCGCGCGGATGCCCGGGTTCCCCGGTCTCCCGGTTACTTGAAGAAATTGAGCGCGGTCGTCGTCAGCAGCGCGTTGGCGAAGTCGATCAAGAACGCGCCGACGATGGGCACGATCAGAAACGCCCGCGGCGCGGGCCCAAAGCGACGGGAGATCACACGCATCGTCGCCAGTGCGTTGGATGTCGCGCCAAGTCCGAAACCGATCAAGCCGGCGCTCATCACGGCCGCCTCGTAGTCCCGCCCCATCACCCGAAACACCAGCCAATAAGCGAGCGCCGCGATCCAGATCACTTGAATGGTGAGAATGGCGAGCATGGGCAGGGCCGCGTGGGCGAGCTGCGAGAGTTGCAGGTCCATCATCACGACAGCGAGCAGCCACATGAGCGCGACCGAGCCGATGGCATCGGTGCGATCCGTCCGCAGCCTCGCCCGTCCGGCGAAGTCGTGCGTGTTGCGCACCAGCGCGGCGACAATCATCGAGCCCATGTAAACCGGGAAAGTGACGCCGGTCGACTGGATGAAGGCGCTCACAAAGGCGCCGAGTTTCATGCAGACGAACAGCACCGCCAGATGCAGCAACGTGCTCCGCCCGGAGCGGGCCAGGTCGCGCACCTCGCTGAGGAAGCCACCCTCCGATTCTGCGGCCCGCTCGACGGCGCCATCCGGTTGGGACGCAACTGAATTGAGGCGTAGATTTCGCTCGATCAGCCTGCCGCCCACGATGCCCGCCACAAAGCCGCCGGCGATCACGCCGAAGGCGGCGGCGGCGATGCCGACGGTGGCTGCGCCGGCGAGCCCGGCCTTCTCGAATTCCGGGGCAAACCCGGCAGCCGTTCCAAAACCGCCCATGAGGGAAACGTTGCTGGTCATGATGCCCAGCAGCGGATTTTGTCCGAGCGCCAGGGCAGTCGCCGCGCCGCCGACGGCTTGGAGCAGCGCGATCCCGGCGGCGAGTGCCAGGTACACGAGGAGCGGCAGTCCGCCTTGTTTCGCAACTCGCCAGCTCGCATTCAATCCGATGCAGGTGAAAAACAGAATGAGCAGCGGTCGCTCGACGTCCGTCGCCCGCGGCGCCGTAAAACTCCACTGGGGCAGCACGGACCAGAGCCAGTACGGATTGGCCGTGTTGCCCTGCAGCGCCGCGGCGCCGGGCAGGGTCTCGCCACAAATCAGGAGGGCGAAAGCGACGATCAGCCCTCCGACGATCGGAGCCGGCACGTTTGAACGTCGGAGCCATCCAACGCGAGCCGTCAACACTTCGCCGAAGAGCACGATTGGCAGCGCGAGAAATAGCAGGAAGAACGGACCGATCGAAACCGTCGCCGCGCTGGCTTGAGCGAAAAATTGCATGGGTGGGAGAAAGACGCCGGTGCGTTTCCCCGCAGGCGTGGTGCTTCCGCAGTTTTTCGACGAACAAAGTGCTGTCAACGATTGATGCCGCCACCGTCAGTTGGGACGAGCCGCTTTGATGTCTTCCACCCGGTGTCGAAACGGGTCATCCTCGCCTCAGCCCATGAACTCAATCTTCTTCGAACTCGCGCTCATCTTTTCCCTGTTGATCGCCAACGGTGTCTTTTCGATGGCGGAGATAGCCATCGTCTCCGCGCGCAAGGCCACGCTCCGTCAGCTCGCCGACGACGGGGACGCCCGGGCGCGTCTCGCGCTCGAGCTGGCGGAGTCCCCCAACTGCTTTCTCGCCACCGTGCAAATCGGCATCACCGTCGTCGCGGTTTTGGCCGCGGCGTTCAGCGGCGCTTCGCTCTCCACCAAGCTCGCACCGTCGCTGCGGGAATACGCCGTTCTGGCGCCCTACGCCGACCAAATCGCGTTCGGGCTCGTGGTTGTCGTCCTCACCTACTTCACCCTGGTCATTGGCGAACTCGTACCCAAGCGCATCGGTCTCGGCAATCCCGAGGGTGTCGCCAGAATCCTCGCCGGACCGATGCACCGGCTCGCGCGCACCGGGGCTCCGCTCGTGTTCCTGCTTGGGCGCTCCACTGACGCATTGCTCAAGCTCCTCCGCGTCACCCCGCGGGCGGAGGTCAAGGTATCGGAGGACGAGGTGCGCTTGCTTGTACGGGAAGGCGTGCGCGCGGGCGTATTCCATCCGCAGGAGCCGGCCATGATTGAGAGCGTGATGGCATTCGATCGCATGCCGGTTCGCGAACTGATCTCTGCTCGTCCCCGAGTCGCTATCCACCACCGCGTTGCTGGAAAGATTCAAGACGACCGGCAAGCATCGCGCGCTGGTGACGGACGAGTACGGCGCCATCACGGGCCTGGTTTCCCCGCATGACGTCATGGAGGCCATTGTCGGGAAGTTGTCCTCGCCTAGCGATCGTCTCAAGCCGAAGGCGGTGCGCCGCGACCACGGCTCCTGGCTGGTGGATGGCATGCTGGAGGCGGCGGAATTCGAACGGGTGGTGGTCGACTTCCCGCTGCATGCTGCTCGGGAGCGCGACTACCAGACGTTTGCCGGTTTCATTGTCAAACACCTCGGCCACGTACCGGCGGAAGGTGAATCGTTTCACCACCACGGTTATCTCGTCGAGGTCATCGATCTCGATGGCCACCGCGTGGACAAGGTGCTTCTCCCGCCGCTCAAAAACCTGCCCCCGGTCGCCGCTCGTTCCGAAAATTCCTGAAGCTGCCGAACCGTCCTGGGCTTGGCGCAAAAAATGCGAGTGCCCCGGTGATTCCTTTGACAATCCTATCACTTGAACTGCCATCTAACGGCCTGACCGGCCCGTTATCGGGCATCTCCACAACCGCCCATCCGCGTGAATCCGACCGTGTTCACGCCTACAAAAAGCCACTCTCCTTCCGCACCAATGTCCACCGCCGAGAAGCCCCTTTTCAACTGGCTCGATCACCGCGCCGCTGGCGTTCTCGCCCATCCCACGTCTCTGCCCGGCGCCTTTGGCGTCGGTGCCTTCGACGATTCCGCCGACGCCCTTTTCTCGTTCATGGCCGCCGCCGGCTTTCGCTACTGGCAGTTGTGTCCCCTTGGCCCAACCGGCTACGGCGACTCCCCGTATCAGTGTTTCTCCTCCTACGCGGGAAATCCGTACCTCATCGACCCCGCCGCTCTCGTTTCCCAAGGTCTGCTCACGGAATCCGCAGTGGCCCCGTTGCGGCAACTGAACCGCGACCGCGTGGATTTCGGCGCGCTCTATCAGCTCAAGCTGCCGTTGCTGTTTTCCGCCCACGCCGCCTGGCGGCGCGCAGCGCCCCGCCCCCAGCCATACGGTGATTTTGATGCCTTCCGGAAGCGGCACGCCGCCTGGCTCGAAAGCTACGCTTACTTCTCCGCCTTGAAGGACCATTATCAGGGTCGCCCTTGGTGGGAATGGCCCGCCGTCACGCGTTCATTCGACTCGGCGCGGAAATCCCCTTGGCGCAAAAAACTGGCGCTGCAAATCGAGAGCTACGAGTTCCTGCAATATCTCTTCTTTGGGCAATGGACGCAGGTGCGGGCCCGCGCCCGGCGCCATGGCATCTCGATCATCGGCGACACGCCGATTTTCACGGCGGCTGACAGCGCCGACGTGTGGGCCAGCCCCCGGTTGTTTCAGCTGGACCCCCAGACGCTGCGCCCCACCGCGGTGGCCGGCGTGCCCCCGGATTATTTCACCGCCGACGGCCAACTCTGGGGCAATCCGCTCTACGACTGGCCGGCGCATGCGGCGGACGGCTATGCGTGGTGGTTGTCGCGACTGCGCGCCAGCTTCGAGTTCTGCGACGTGGTGCGCATCGACCACTTCCGGGGCTTCGAGGCGTATTGGGCCGTGCCCGCCGGCGCGCCCAACGCCCGCAACGGCCGTTGGGCCACCGGGCCGGGACTGGATTTCTTTCGCGCCGTCGCCGCCGGCCTGCCCGGCGCCAAGCTCATCGCCGAGGATCTCGGGTTGCTCACGCCCGAGACAGTCGCGCTCCGCGAGGCCACCGGTCTGCCCGGCATGGCAGTGCTGCAATTCGCCTTTGGCGGCGGCTCCGACAACCTCTACCTGCCGCACAACCAGCGGGCCAACAGCGTCGTGTATCCTGGAACCCATGACAACGACACGACCCGCGGCTGGTATGCCACCGTCGATCCCAAGACCCGCGACCACGTGCGCCGCTACTTCCGGATCGGGGGCGAGGAAATCGCCTGGGACTTTCTCCGCGCCGCCTATGCGGCGGTCGCCAATCTCGCCGTCATTCCGCTGCAGGACCTGCTGGACCTCGGCTCCGAGGCCCGGTTCAACACCCCCGGCTCGGCCCAGGGCAACTGGTCCTGGCGCTTTCGCGAGGAGCAGCTGCGCGCGCTGGCGGAGAACTCCGCTCCCTACCTGCGCGATTTGGCCGCCCTCTACCGCCGCGACGCTGCCGTCACAGCCGGGTGAGAAAGTCGCGGATCAGCGGCACCACTTCCTCGCGGGCATCATCGAGCACGTAGTGTCCGGCATCGGCGATCCGGTGGACGTCCGCCTGCGGCAGAAGCGCCCGCCAGCGCTGGAGAAAGTGATCGTTGAAACAGAAATCGCACCCACCCCACACGATGAGCGCCGCGCGATCCTGGAACTGGGCGAGGCCGGACTCGACCTCCCGAAGCGTCGCCCAACTCGGATGGTCCTTCCGCATCGGAATGTCCCGCACAAATGCGCTCACCGCCACGCGATGGGCCCAGCAGTCATACGGCCAGAGGTAGCCGCGTTTCTCGTCGGCGCTGAGCGCGCGGCGATTCATCGCCATCCACGTCGCCGGCCACGCAAAGCCATTCGCGCCGCGCACCAGCCACGCGCCGACCACCGGCGCTTTGCAGATCGCGATCCGCGCGGGCAGATGTTCGGAGGTGAAGGCGGCGGTGTTCATGAGCGCCATTTTCCCGATCAACCCCGGGTGGCGGACCGCAAATCCGCCGCCGATCGCCCCACCCCAGTCATGCACCACGAGGTGCACGCGCTTGAGCCCGAGGGAATGGACGAGCGCCGCGACATCCGCGATCCGCGTCGCGAGCGAGTACTCATAATCCGCCGGTTTTTCCGACGCTCCCATCCCCACGTGATCCGGCGCGATGCAACGCAGCGTCGGGGCCAGCGCCCGCACCAGATGCCGGTAGTAATACGACCACGTCGGATTGCCGTGGAGCAGCAAGACCGCCTCGTCCGCGCGCGGACCCTCGTCCAGATAACTCATCCGCGCGGCCCGCGGCGTCGCGAAGGACTTTGGCGCGAACGGGTATTCGGGCGCCAGCCACGCTGGTAGTTGGATCCCGGTTACCATTCCAGCGCGAGCATCAGGCAGTTCAGCCCGCTGCCGATGCCCAGCAGTCCCACCCGATTTCCCTCCCGGACGGCGCCCGCTTCGACGGCGGCCGCGAGCGTGGCGGGCAGAGCCACGGATCCGGTGTTCCCCAGTGTTTCAAAAGTTGAAAAATCCCGCGCGAGATCGAGGCCGAGCGTCTCGTAAAGCTTGCGCCGGTGCACGCTGCCGACCTGGTGGCAGATGAAGCGATCGAACGCCCCACCCTGCTCGGCCGAAAATTCCGTCCACGTTTCCCGCGCGAGCGTGACCCCGGCCAGCAGCAATTGCTCCGAGTCCGTCTGCATCGCGAGCGACTCGGTGCCATGGGTGTCGCCCTGGCAGAGTTCGCTGTGCTGCGTCGCCGCGCGCGCCACGCCGCCGAGCAGCCGGTGCGCCCGACCCTGCACCTGCGAGCGGTGGCACACGATCGCCCCAACCGCGCCGGAACCGATGGTGAGGTTGGCAAAATAGGGTTTAATCTCGTTCCGCGTGAGCGGACGTTCCACCAGCGTGCGCAAGGTCTGCTCGACCAGCGGCCGCCCGTTCTCACCGCAGACGACCATGGCACAACGAATCTGGCCCGCCTCGATCAGACCCGCCGCGATGGTCAGCGCATTGAGAAAGCCGAGGCACGCATTCGACACATCAAAAATCTGGGTAGTCGCCGGCAGCCCGATCTTGCGATGGGCAAAGGACGCCGTGGCCGGCTCGAGCATGTCGCGGCTCACGGCCGCGTGGATGAACAGTTCGACGGCCCCGACGCGTACCCCTGATTTCGCCAGCACCGCGCGTCCCGCCGCCGCGCTCGCATCCGACGGCCGCGTTCCCTCCGGCCACATTCGCCGTTCGCGAATCCCCGTCATCAACTCCAGCCGGCCGGCGGGCAACCTCAGGCGATCGTAAAGCGGACGCAGCCGTTCCTCGATCTCCGCCGAGGTCCAGATCTCATCCGGGAGCGCGACCGCCAGCGACTCGAGACAGACGTTTTGAAATTTCATCCGGCGTCTAGCGCTCCGTCCGCATCGCGAGCCGGATGATTTCCTGATCAAAATAATTCGAGCCCAGTCCGGCATCGACGACAACCGTGGTTCCGTTGATTCCGCTGCTGCGCTCGCTCAACAGGAAGGCGACCGTGTTGGCCACCTCCTGCGTCTCGAGGTTTCTTTTCCGGAAGGTGAGCTTTTCCGCGTACAGGTAGCTTTCGACGTAGCCGGGAATGCCGGCGGAAGCGCTCGTCTTCAGCGGTCCCGCCCCGACGGCATTGAACCGCACCGCGCTGTCAGCACTGAACGACTTGGCCAGGAACCGCACACTTGATTCCAACGCCGCCTTGATCGGCCCCATGTAACCGTAGTTGTCGGGCGTCACGAGCAGGGACGAAATGCCGATGGTCACCACGGATGCGTGGGGCGCGAGTTGCGCCTTGAAGGCCCGCGCGATCTCCACGAGTGAAAACGCCGAAACCGCCGCGGCCTGGAGGAAGTCGGTCCGGTTGGTCTCATGAAACGGTTTGAACCCACCGCTGTAGTTCGCAAACGCGATGGCATGCACGATTCCGTGGAGCGACGTCTGGCCCGCCGTGGCGATCGCCCCGGCCAACCGTGTCGCTTCACCCTCCTTTTCGACGTCACAGACGAAGATCTTCCGGCCCGCGAGCACGGTCTCAAGGGATTTTCTGCGCACCTCCGAACGCACGCTGTAGAGCACGGTCGCACCCTGCTCTTCCAGCGTCTTGGCCACAAACCACGCCACGCTTTTGCGGTTGGCGACGCCAAAGACGAGGAAGGTCTTCCCGGTGAATTGAAGGAAATCAGGCATTGGAGTGTTTGCAGACCCAAACTCGTTGTGCACCGGTTAAATCTACAAAAAGTCCCGTCGTCATGTCGTAGATGGACCCGTCGTCATGTAGTCCGTGGCCACGTTGCCGGGTGTTCTCAGGCGACGCCTTGGGCCGCGACTCCTCCGGCGGGCGTTTTCCAGGCGACGGAAAAATTGACGTTCAGCACGCGGGTTCCGTCGGTTTTCTTCGCGTGCCCGCTCAACATCGTAAAGCCGCCCATCGCGTCCACCTGTTTCACTTCGATTTCAATCGTGTCGCCCGGATAAACCGGACTGCGAAACCGCACATCGCTGATCTTCGCAATCAGGGGCACGCCCTCTCCCGGCTTGGCGCCCGCCGCGCGAGCCTTCAACGCCATGAAACAGGCGGCCGTCTGAAAGACCGACTCGCACAGGAGAACGCCGGGCGTGATGGGCGCCCCGGGATAGTGCCCTTGGTAAAAATCCTCCTCGGCCCGCCAGGTGCGCCGGGCGACGAGACTCTCCGGCGTCGAGCTGAGAATCTCGTCGACGAACAGGAAGGGCGGACGGTGCGGAATGAGGTCGGTGACTTGGCTCATAAATCAGGCGGCGGATGGAGCGGCACGCTTTTGCGCGAAGAGCGCCTTGTCGATCCTGTTCGCGACAATCACACCATAATTAATCGTGCCGAGCCAGCCGGACATGATGATGCCCACCGACCCCGCGTGAAACAATCCGGGCAGTTGCTCCGGCAGATCCATCGACACCTTGAGCCCTTCGAACTTCGTGCCAAACGAGGTGCCGCTGAAATGCTTCGTGTACCGCTCGATGGTCCGGGGCGTCGCCGCCTCCATCCAGTCGATCCGGGCGCGAACTCCGGGGATATATTTCTCCAGGGCGGTGATCGATTCGTCGATCAGGCGTTGCTTCTCGCGCTCATACTCCTCGTCCGAAAGCCGCGCCCAGTCGCAGTACTGGCCGTTGAGCGACACCACCACCGTAGACCGGTCGGAGCCCGGCCGCGTCTCGGGATAGTAGACGGAAAACGTCCGGCTCGTCGTCCGAAACGACGTCAATTCCTCGCTGCTGAAATGCGGATTCTCGGACGTGAAGACGAGGTCGCCGATATGCGGAATGCTCTCCCCTTTCCGGATGCCCAGGTACACCTGGCATGAACTCGAATTGATCCGCACCGCGTTGGCCGCCGAGACATACTCCGGAGAAAAGTTCTCCTGACCCGCGAGCCGGAAGATCGTGTTCTTGAGGTTCGCGTTGGAGAGCACCGCCTTCGCGCGGATGACGCGCCCGTTGCCGGCGACGATGCCGCACGCCACTTTCCGGCCCTGCTGCTCCTCCACCAGAATCCGATCGACGAGCACCTTCTTGCGCAACTCCACTCCGTTGCGTCGCAGCTCGTCGGCCATTTTTGCGATCAGCAAATCGGACCCGCCCCGAAACGTATAGACGCCGGCGCCCATGAAATTGGAAAAGACGATCCCGTACGTGATCGCCGGGTCATCGAGCGTGGAGCCGTTGGCGTAGGCGATCGGTTCCATCAGCAGGCGCTTCACGTCGTCCCGGCCCGGGAAAAAGCGCTCGAGCATCTCGCCGGTTGTTTCCGGGTTGTTATCGTAGAAATTCATCGCCCGGAGGTAGTCGTAGAATTTCTCCACGTGCGCGCGGTCGAGGTGGAATTTCTCGACCAGCACCCGCGTGTAGTCCTCGCGCGTGAACGTCGTCCAGACATCCATCTGCGGGTTCACAAACCGGATGTCCTTCAAGGGCACGATCGCGTCGGCGATTTCCCTCGTCCAGTATTTGCGGCACGATTTGATCATGCCGATGGGAAAGCCGTGGAGCGAAATGTCGAAAATATGGCCGCCCTTGCGCGTGAACCACGTGGCCAGCCCGCCAAACTGGTAATGGTGTTCGAGCAGCAGCACGCGGTGGCCGGCCTTCGCGAGCACGTTGGCGCCCGTGAGGCCGCCCAAGCCACTGCCGATGACGATCACATCATATTCGTCGGCGACACCTTTGAGCCAGTCGTAAGCCATGAACGGATCACGGTGGGCACTCCCCCGCCGATTGCCAACTCAGACTTTATCGCGGCAGGTTGAAGTTCATCTTGTCATAGAGCACCTGGAATCGGGGATCGGCGCGCAAATTATCCAGCTGCTTGGCCACCGTGAGATAGAGCATCAAGTAGCTGCGTTCCTGGTAGCGCTTCTCGAGTTGCTCGAAGGCCTGATCGCGCTCGTTCAGCGCGGCATCGATGACCGCGAACTCATCGGGCGAAACATAGCGCGTTTGGCGCAACTGCTCCAATTTTCGAAGCAGCTCCCGGGCATGGGCTCGTCCCTCCGCAGTGCCTGATCCGGGGGCCGCCATGCCGGACCAGGAAATAATGATGGGAGCCGATTCGTGCCTGCCCGCCGTAGGTCTGGCGGAGGCGGGTCCATTGCACACTCAGAAACGATGCGCACAAAATTCTTTGGGTAAGCCAACCTGGGGAACGAAGGCCCGAGGTCCTTCCTTTTTTTGCCCAAAGGATTGGTGGTTTGGTCCCAAGCCCCAACCAAGCCGAACGATTGGGTCTCTGCGGTGTAAACAGATTGGGGGTTGAGGTTGGTTGCGGCCCTGAGCCGCGGCGCGATTTATGTGGGCTAAATCTCGTAACCGAGCCCCATCGGTTCCCAGCGGGTCGCGATGACGCCTTTCCGACCGAACTCATCGAACCACGCCTGCACGCGACGACCGACGGCGCCGGTTTCGATGCGATGGGTAAATTCATTTGTCTGCGGACTGTAGGTATAATCCGCCGCCCACTCGCGGTGCTGGCCGGCGAGCGCGGCGATCGCGTCGACGATCAGTCGCGCCTCGGCGTCGGTCGTCGTCGGGTGGAGCGAAAGGCGGACCCAGCCGGGCTTGTCGGTTTTGTCGCCGGCGTCGATGCGGTCGGTGATTGACTTGGATTTTTCGCGCGAGACGTGCAGCAGGTGATGTCCGTACGTTCCGGCGCACGAGCAGCCGCCGCGGACCTGGATGCCGTAGCGGTCGTTGAGCAGGCGGACGGCGAGGTTGTAATGCAGGTCGTCGATGTAGAAAGACAGGATGCCGAGGCGGTCGCGATGCTGGTCGGCGAGCAGATGCAGACCGGGAATCGCCGCGAGCCGGTCCCACATGAGGTCAAGAAGCTCGTGCTCGCGGCGGAGAATATTTTCCACGCCCATCGCTTCCTTGAGGCGCACACAGAGGGCGATGCGGATGGCCTGCGTAAAGCCGGGCGTGCCACCGTCCTCGCGGGCCTCGATGTCGTCGAAATATTTGTGCCCGCCCCACGGATTGGTCCAGTCGACGGTGCCGCCGCCGGGGTTGTCCGGAACGCGGTTGTGATAGAGTTTCTTGTTGAACACGAGCACGCCGCTCGTGCCCGGGCCGCCGAGAAACTTGTGCGGTGAGAAATAGATCGCATCGAGATACTCGTCGGGCCGCGTCGCCGGGTGCATGTCGATCGGGATGTAGGGCGCGCTCGCCGCGAAGTCCACGAAACACACCCCGCCGGCCCGGTGCAGGAGGCCGGCGATCGCGTGGTACGGGGTGAGGATGCCGGTGACATTGGAACAGCTCGTGACGGCGGCGATCTTAACCGGGCGGTCGCGGTAGTGCACCAGCAACGCCGCGAGATGCGCGAGGTCGACAAGACCGTCGGGATCGGAATTGATCACGCGAACCTCGGCGACGGACTCAATCCACGACGTCTGGTTCGAGTGATGCTCCATGTGCGTGATAAACACGATGGGACGCTCGGCCTCCGGCACGCGGACCTGGTCCCGGAATTTTTCATGCACGCGCAGGCCGAGGATGCGTTGAAACTTGTTCGCGACCGCCGTCATGCCGGAGCCGTAGCAGATGATGGCGTCGGCGGCGGAGGCGTGGACGTGTTCCTTGATGACCTGGAGAGCCTTGTGGTAGGCGTGCGTCATCGTGGTGCCGGTGATCGAGGTCTCGGTGTGCGTGTTGCCCACGAAGGGCGCGATTTCCTCGCTCATCATCTTCTCAATCGGGCCAAACATGCGCCCGCTCGCGGTCCAGTCGGCATAGACGATGCGCTGCCGGCCGAATGGGGACTCAAAGTCCTGGTCAATCCCGCTGATGTTGGCGCGAAACGGGGCGAAATACGATTCGAGGTTCATGGGTGGGCGAGAACAATGGGCCGCGAGGATTTGCCACGGCTTCGGCGTTGGCAAGAACCCTCCCGGAACCCTCAACCGCCTTTTTGGAGGATGTGGTAGTTCGCCATCGAAATCCCGCTGAGCATCGCGCCGACAATGCCCAGAAAACCCTGGTCGGTACCGCACAAATAGAGATTCGCCAGAGCCGTGCGCCCCTGGCGGTTCTTGCTGGCGGCACCGTAGATGGCGCCCGCCAAGTGCCCCGTGAAACGAGTGATCGTTCGCGGAGTGAACATATCCGTCGTCACCACGGCGCGGGCGAAGCGTTCTGGCGACGGCAGCGGCGGGAGAAACCGCTGCGCACTGCGTTGCACTTCGGCGAACCAGTGTCGCTTCCCGGCCAGGTATTCGTCCTCCGGGAAGGCGGCCCAGCGATCGTAGTTGGCCAGGCAGGTCACCCGTACGATGCCCTCGGCCAGCGTGCCCTCGGCGCCGTAGTTGAAATTATTGGGCAGGCAGATCACCCCGCTCCGGGGATCGACGGCGGCGGTTGGACGCGCGTAGTCGAAACGGGCGCTGTCGTTGAAAAAGATGATCGTGTCGCTGCCCCAGCCCAGATCGGCGGGTTGACAGTCGAGGATGGAAATCGTCTCGACGAACGACAGCCGGCCGGGCGGGGTGCCACGGGTCGGCGCGGCGCCCGACGGTTCGATTAGCCGCTCGGTCTCCGGCGCGCCGGCGGAGGAAATAATGTGGTCCGCGGTGATTTCGCTTCCGTCGTCGAGTACCACGGCACCCGCGCGACCGTCCCGGGCGACAATGCTTTTCACCCCGCACTTCATCCGGCGTTCCCCACCGGCGGCCCGGTATTTTTCCAGCAGCACCCGCAGGACGAGGCGCACGCCCTCGAAGGGGCGGGCGAAGCCCTCGAGGAACAGGGCCTTGAACATGATCACGAACTGTCCGAACTCCATGTCGTGTTCCGTCGCGCTGCCATAGTACATGAGCGGACAGAACAGCATGTCTGCCAGCAGGGGGTCGGTGATGTGCTGGCGGACGACCTCGCGCGCCGAGAGGATCTTGGCGTCGAGGGCGACATCGTTGAACTCCCGCACGGCGGCGAGCAGACGGCGGAAACCGTCGATCTGCGCCGGGAAGGCGGCGGCGATTTCGCTCTCGAGCACAACAAAATCGTTTGTGAAGCGGAGTGATGTTTCACCGCGAGCCCCGAAGGCCACCCGCGACTGTTTTTGCTCGCAGAGCGCAAACTCGTCGCGGTCGATGCGCAATTGCCGGAGCAATTTTGTGAGCGGCGTGCCCTTCACGCCCGGCCGAACAAAGTTGGTCATCGCGTGGAGGCCGACATCGAACTTCCGGCCGGCGATGCTGTAAAAACTATTGAGCCCGCCGACGGCGTTGTGGCGCTCGAAAATGCAGACGCTCCGGCCGAAATGGGCCAGCCGGATGCCGGCGGCGAGGCCCGCCATGCCCGCGCCGATGATCACGACGTCGTAGTGGGAACGGGAGTTCATGGGTTAGGCCGTCCCGCAGTCCGAGAGCGTGACCGAGGGGATTGGGAAATCTTGAAATCGGGCATCGGCATCCGAAATTCCGGAATTTCAAACCGTCGAAATCATGGTCGCAGCAAAGCGGGACCGGCCTCTGCCGGAACGATTCACATCCCGGCAGAGTGGTCGCCGATCGAGGGGCATCCCGATCGGATTTCCGGGCTGATTATCCCCGGCCCGGTTTCGCACGGCGCGGCGGCATCAACCCTTGGCGGGGAGCGCGTTGAACTTCGGCGTCAGGTACTCCGCACAGCTGTCCAACGAGGCGAGTTGCAGGTAGTCCGCCTCCGGCACCTCGATGCTGTGGCGCTTGCGGAGTTCCATGACGATGTCGAGAAAGTCCATGCTATCGAGCTGCAGCTGGTCGCGCAGGCGAACGTCGGGTTTGACGTTGGTCAAATCTTCATCGGGTGCGATGTCCGCGATGATCTCGAGCACCGCCTGCTTGCATTCTTCTTTGGTCATGGTCAGTTGCGGCGAATTAGGGGACAAACCGGCGAACAATCAACGTGGAATTTATCCCCAGCATGCCGAACGAATTATTCAGGATCGTATCCACCCGGGCGGCCGGGCGCGGTTGATTGAGCACCAGGCCCGGCAGGGCGCAAAGCGGATCGAGGTGGTCGACGTTGATTGTGGGGTGCACAACGAGATCGTCGAACGACGGAAGGTTGCCCGCCAGTTCGAGGGCGCCCGCCGCCCCCATCGCATGTCCGATGAAGCTCTTCGTGTTGTTGATGTTCGTCTCGGGGCAGCCTGCGCCAAACACCGCCCGGATGGCCTCGCATTCCTGGATGTCCCCCAGCGGCGTGGCGGTGGCGTGGGTGTTGACGATGTGGATATCCTGCGGCGCCAGGCCTGCGCGGTGCAGCGCCGCCCGGACGCATTCGGCCTGTCGCACGGGATTGGGCAGCACGTAGTCGCTGGCGTCGCTATTGACGTGATAACCGGCAATCTCCGCGTAGATTCTGGCGCCCCGAGCCTGGGCGTCCTCGAGCCGCTCAAGCGTGTAAAGGCAGCCGCCCTCGGCGATGACGATGCCGTTGCGGGCCAGGTCAAACGGCCGCGACGCCTTGCCGGGCTCCGCATGAGTGGCGAGCGCGTTTTGCGACTTGAAGCCCGCGAAAATGCCGAAGGTGTGAATGCTCTCGCTCACACCGCCGCAGATGGCGAAGTCCACCTCACCGAGGCGCAGCATCTGAGTGGCGTGGACCAAGCCCATGTTGCCGGCCGCACAGGCGGCGCCAATCGTGTAGGCGGGACCGGTGATGCCGAGATTGAGCGAGGTTTCACCGGCGGGGTTGTTCGCGACCGTGCGCGGGTTGTGGTAGTGCGACCAGAATTTCGTGTCGTAGTTGAACTTCGAGATATTGAAAATTTCGTTCTCAGTCTCGACGTTGCCGTGCTCGGTGCAGCCGATGTAAATTCCGACGCGATCCTTGGCCATGGCCTCGAAGTTCACCTTGCTGTCGGCCAGCGCCTCGCGGGCGCAGTAGATGGAAATGCTGCCGGCCCGCGTGCCGACGCGAATTTCCTTCTTCTTTTGGTACTTCAGCGGATCGAAATGGCAAACGCCGGCCAGCTGCGGGCCCATGTAGCGGATTTCGATGCGCTCAATGCCAGCGACCCCGTTCAGCAGATTTTGCCGGAATTCGGGCAGGGAATTGCCGTTCGGGGCAGCCAGACCGACTCCAGTGATGACGACGCGCGCGTGCTTCATTCAGGTGTAAACGGAAATCGCTAGCCATCAACCCGTGGAAAGCAATACAACGCTCGCTTCCATGAACGTACTTGTCGTCGGAGGAGCCGGTTACATTGGCAGCCATTGCGTCCGCCAGCTGCTGGCCGCCGGTCATCGCCCGGTCGTGCTCGACAACCTGGTTTATGGCCATCGCGCCGCGATTCCGGCCGGGATCACGCTCCACGAAGGCAATCTCGGCGACGAGGCCTTCGTCGGTGCGGTCCTGCGGCAGGAGAAAATCGACGTCGTGATGCACTTCGCCGCCTATTGTTACGTCGGGGAGTCGGTCACCGCGCCGCTCAAATACTACTTCAACAACGTGGTCGCGACGCTGCACCTGCTAAACGCGATGGTCGACGCCGGGGTGAAGAAGTTCGTTTTTTCGTCCACGTGCGCGACCTTTGGGGTGCCCGCGACCCTGCCGATTCACGAAAATCTACCCCAGGCCCCCATCAACCCTTACGGCCAGACCAAACTCGACATCGAGCAGGCGCTCAAGGCCCTCGCCCACGCGAACGGCCTCAGCTTTGCCGTGTTTCGCTACTTCAACGCCGCCGGAGCCTCCGAGGATGGTGCGATCGGCGAAGATCATTCGCCGGAAACCCACCTCATCCCGGTCGCCATCGACGTCGCTGTCGGCAAGCGGCCGCGGCTCCAGCTGTTCGGCACCGACTACCCTACTCCCGACGGCACGTGCCTGCGCGACTATGTCCACGTCGACGATCTCAGCCGGGCGCACATCGCCGCCTTTGACCGGCTGAATGCTCCGGGGGCGCAGCTGTTCTACAATCTTGGCACCGGAAAACCCACGTCGAATCGCGCAGTGATCCGCGCGATCGAAAAAGCCACCGGAAGGCCCATCACCCTGCTCGAAAGCCCGCGCCGGCCGGGCGATCCGCCCGCGCTGTTTGCCGACTCGACGAAGGCCCAGCGCGAACTCGGCTGGCAGGTGCGCTTCCCCGACATCGATTCCATCGTGGCAACCGCCTGGAAGTGGCATTCGTCGCACCCGAACGGCTTCGGCGATCGCTGAGTCGTGTCTCTTCAGCCGATGTGCATTTTTTCCCGGAAAACGAAACCACTGAAAGGTGGAACCCGATGTCCTCATCGGGTTTTGAGCCGCCCGCTCTCAAATCAGCTCGTTGGGGACAACGGGCTCCACCGCGCATTGCCTCGTTTCAGCTGAGCCTCAACGTGCCCGCTCTCGCCTCATTTCGTTCGCACCATCGGGTCATCGCGATGATTCACGTCGGCGCGCTGCCTGGTACGCCCGCCAGCTCGCGCCCTTTGCGGGAACTCGAGACGCAGGCCGTCCGCGAGGCAAAGATCTACCGCGAGGCCGGGGTCGACGGCGTGATGCTGGAAAACATGCACGATACGCCTTACGTCCGCGGCCGCGCCGGCCCGGAAATCGTGGCGGCGATGACGGTCGTGGCGCGTGCGGTCAAGGAGTCGATCCAGCTCCCGTGTGGCGTCCAGATCCTCGCTGCGGCCAATCTCGAGGCCGTCGCGGTGGCGCACGCCGCGGGGCTCGACTTCGTGCGCGCCGAGGGTTTCGCCTTCGCCCACGTCGCCGACGAGGGCTTGATTCAATCCTCTGCCGCCGAGTTGCTGCGCTTCCGACGCGCCATTGGGGCGAAGCACGTCCAGATCTGGGCCGACGTGAAAAAGAAACACAGCTCGCACGCCATCACCGCGGACGTCGACATTGGTGCGACGGCGCATGCCGTCGAGTTCATGCGGGGTGACGCGGTGATTGTCACTGGCGCCGTGACGGGTGACGCGCCGCGCGCCGATGATGTTCGGACGGTGAAGGCCGCCACCCGGCTGCCGGTGCTGCTCGGTTCGGGTGTGACCGCCGCCAACGTCGCGGCCTTTCTGGCCGAGGCCGACGGCGTCATCGTTGGATCGGAATTCAAGCGCGGCGGCCACTGGTCGGGCGCGGTGGACGCACGACGCGTTGAGCGGTTTATGCGGGCCGTGATCGCCGCGCGGTAGTTTCGGCTTGGAAATGCGACGTCAGGCTAACGTATCCAGAGCCCGTCGCGGATCCAGCCGCTGAACTCAGGCGCACAGGTCGTGCCGAACGGATTTTCCCCGATTCGCTCCGCTCCCCAGGGCCAGCAACTCCGGGGAGCGTTCCTTGTCGAGGTACAGGTGACCCTTGACCCAGCTGCGGACGAGGAACTGGTGGTAGTCGAGATCGCCCGAGTCCTCAAAACCGTTATTGATTCTTACAATCCAGTGGTAAAACCACAGAACCAGCGCCATGGCCCCCGCCACGCAGAGCCACTCCAGCCAGCGTCTCATGGATGGCCCGAGGCGTCTTCTGGCATTGTGGTTCGTGCGGGCTTCGGGGACGCGCGCAGAAATTCCCGATCACTCCGGGAATTGCGAACACTTGCACATTCCCGCGTGCCGGAGGGGCGCTTGCCAAGCGCCCGCCGCACTCCAGCCTTGATCGCATGCGCCAGCCACCCCTCCACCGACCCGCGCGATTCTCTTTAGCGACGCTGGTCCTCGCCTGCACGTTCATTTCGGGGGCCGCCGCGCAATCCCTCCGCGTGATGTCCTACAACATCCACCACGGCGAGGGCCTCGATGGGAAACTCGACCTTGCCCGCATCGCCCAAGTCATCATCGACGCGAAGGCCGACATTGTCGCGCTGCAGGAGGTCGATCGCGGCGTGGAGCGGACCCAGCGACGCGACCTGCCGGCCGAATTGGCGAAGCTTACCGGCCTGACCGTTCAGTTCGACCGAAACATCCCGCATCAGGGCGGCGAGTATGGCAATGCGGTCCTCACAAAATTTCCGATTAAACGCGCCAGAAACACGCACCTGAAGATGATCGGCCCGGGCGAACAACGCGGCGTGCAGCAGCTCGTCCTTGAGGTTCACGGCCGCAAGGTCTTGTTCCTGAACACGCATTTCGACAGTCGCCGCGAGCATGCGGAACGTGAGAGCAGCGCGAGCGAGTTGCGGCAAACTGTGGCCGCCGCCGGCAAGATTCCCGTGATCGCCTGCGGCGATTTCAACGCCAGCCCCAACAGCGTCGCCATCGGCCGGATGAGGGAATTTTTGACCGACGCCTGGACGGTCGTGGGCCAGGGCGCTGGTTTCACCGTGCCGGTCAAGAAAGCCACGCGGCGGATCGACTACATCTGGGTTTCGCCAACGACGATTGAGCCGAGAAAAATGGAGATCCCCTACTCCGAAGCGTCCGACCATCTGCCCATCGTTGCAGAGTTGCGGTTGAAATAGCTGGAGCCGGCCCGAGCGGATATCACGCGAAGGGAGGACTCCACCCACCGCCTGGCCACTCCGAGGCAAACCTCGGGTGCGGTTCAGACCCTTCCGTCTTTTCCTCCGCCCCCGGCCATCGACAAGCCGGAAAAAAAGATCATCACCCCAAGCCAGCCAACCCCACCACCCACGAGCCCAATTGCACGGTTGCCTGCTCTCCACGCCTCAATCCCCTCCGCGGAGGGGACATAAGTGGTGGACCCTAGCGGGTTCGAACCGCTGACCTCCTCAATGCCATTGAGGCGCTCTACCAACTGAGCTAAGAGCCCGATCGCACTTGCGAGCGTGAGCAAAATCAAAGTTCTCCCTGCGAAAGCAAGGACTTTTTCAGCCTTCGTCCCGCTCCCGCATCGTGAAGACAAATTCAATGCTCTCGCTCGGTCGGTCCTTCGGGCGCGACGGCATGCGAACCCGCCCGATGGCGTCGAGCACCGCCCGATCGAATTCCCGGCTTCCCGACGTGCGCGTAACCCGGGCACTGGTCAGCGCCCCATCAGCGTTGCTGCGCACCTCGATCGTAACTTTCAGCGAATCGCTCAGGCCCGGCGGGGGTTCGAACTTCTCGCGCAAGCGCAGTTTGAACATGGAATAATACGCTGCGAGCACGTCGTCGTTGTCGCTCTGCAACGCCTTCCCGCCCGCCCCGCCGACCGTGTTGTTCACCGAGCCACCCACCACCCCCTTGGCGATCCCCTCGCCGTCGATCGCTGGCACCTTCGCGGAGGCGACTTTCGTGGCGGTCTTGTTCTTCTGCGCCCGGTCGAATTCCTCCTTGGTCATCCGTTTCTTTTCGTCGGCGAGCCGTTTTGCCTCCGCTTCGCGCTCCCTTCTCAGCTGCAGCTTCGCTTTGGCATCTCCGCGCACAATGTCGTACTGGATCTTCTTCTTGAAGTTGGGAATCGACTGATCGGCCGGCTGGGTAGACTTGCTGGCGGGGGCCACTGACGGCGGCACGGGTGGCGGCGGCACCGGCACAACGGGCGCCCGCTCGGGTGCCACCGGTGTCGGGATGGGTGTCGCCGGCAGGTTGAGTTTGATGCCACCTTCCCGGCCGAGCGCCGGGGCTTCCTTCGCACCGTAGTTGTCGCCTTCACCGGCGACGAGTTCGAGAATCTTCGTGGGCGTCCGCTCCTTCTGGCTGGTCACGAAACTCAACAGCAGCGCGACGAGGATGGCCGTGCCGTGGAGCACGGTGGAAAGCAGGAATGCGCTGGGCGACGTGGAAGTCATCGAGGACAAGATCGTCGAGATTGCGCCAGGAAATTACCCCCGCTTCCCTCAGGGATCAATTTGCGAATCGATGGTGAACCGCGTCAGCCCCGCGCGCTGCACCTCGGAGAAAAGCTCCGCCACCCGTTGGTACCTGATCTCCGCATCGCCCCGGATGCGAATGACGGGCGGTTTTGCCTCGGCCGCATAGGCCCGGAGGCGGCTGCGCAACTCGGGGAGCGTCACCGGCGTGGTGCGGTTGTCGACATAGTATCCCCGCCCGTCGACCGAGACCGCGACGAAACGCTCCTCCTTGTTGGCCTTGCTCTGCGGAATCGCCGCCACGGTCGGCAGGTTCACCGGAATCGTCTGCTCCTGCTGAATCAACGGCGTCGCAATCATGAAGATCACCAGGAGAATGAATCCCAAGTCGATCAGATTGGTGACATTCAAGTCCGCAATCGGATGCGCGCTGCGGTGACGTCGAAAATTCCTGGCCATGGCGTGAACGGCCTCAGCTCGACTCGAGTTCGATCCGGTCCGCCAAAGAACTGGCGAAGTTCTCGAGTTCGGTGATCATGCGACGGGTGTTGCCGAGGAGGTGATTGTACCCGAACACCGACGGAATCGCCACGACGAGACCGGCAATTGTGGCCAGCATGGCGCCGGAGACCCCGGGCGCGAGCTGTTGGATGCCCGCCGTCTGCTGCATCGCGATCGCACTGAACGCCTCCATGATCCCCCAGACGGTTCCCAGCAGTCCGATGAAGGGGGCGCCGGAAACGATTGAGGCGAGGAAAATCATGTTCGACTCGTACCGCAGCGTCTGCCGGGCGATCGCCCGCTGGATCGCATTCTCCGCATGCTCCAGCCGGGCGCGCGGATTGTGGGTGCCGCGCTCCTTGCCGATCGCCTCGGCGCGCCAGTAGCTTTCGATCGCGTCCGCCAGCAGGTCGGCGTAGGGAATCGAGCGCTTGTCGCGAAACGACTCCGGCAGCCTGAGGAGCGCGCTCTGGTCCCGGAGATGAGCCTCGAACGAGTAATTCAGCACGCGCAGCCGCTTCAATTCGAAATGCTTTCCGAACATCACGGTCCAGGCGATCAGGCTGAAGACGCCGAGGCCGAGGACGATCACCTTGTCGATGGTCCCACAGCGCTCGAAAATTTCGATGATGTTGGTCGCCAGCACGGGCGGGGCGGAAAACGGCACAAACATGGTTGGAAACGCAAGAGTTGGAGGCTTTGGGCGGCACCTTCAACGGAAAAGCCCGTGAAGTTGCATCCGCGCCCCAAAAAACGCCCCCGTCATTCATGCGCGAATGTGATTGCCGCCGGGCGCTGGCGATTTTTGCTCGGCCGTTCATCTTCCTTCCCATGTTCCGCCAACGCACCCTCCAGCAACTCGGCCCCCGTCGCGACGGCATCAGCGCTTGCCGCGCCCTTGTCGGTCTCGACGGCTTCGTTGACACCATCGTGACGCCCGTCGGGCTGCGCCGCGGGGCCGGCGACGACTTTACCCCGATCGCGACGCTCACCGAATTCGGCAACCGTGTCGTCGCGGCGGGCGGCAAGAGCACGAACATTGAGCTCTATCCGCGCATCGACAAACTCGGGGGCAACGGCCCCATCATGGCCAACGCGCTGCTGGCCTCCGGCGTGCGGGTCACCTACATCGGCGCCCTCGGCACGCCGGCCGTGCATCCGGTCTTTGCCGACATGGCCGCCCGGGCCCGCACGATCTCGCTGTGCGATGCGGCGCACACGACGGCGGTGGAATGCGAGGACGGCAAACTCATGCTCGGCATCATGCGCAGCCTCGACGAAGTGACCTACGATCGCATTTGCGCGGTGATGGGCGAGGCCGCGTTTCACGCCGAAATTGCCGGGGCCGGCCTAATCTCGTTCGTCAACTGGACGATGATCCCGAACATGACGGCGATCTTCAACGCCGTCGTGGAAAAAGTCCTGCCCAAGCTTCCCGCGTCCTCCGGCCGCATCTTCTTCTTCGATCTGGCGGATCCGGAAAAACGCTCGGCGGACGATTTGCGCGCAGCCCTCGCCGCCATCGCGCGGTTCCAGGCCTTCGGCAGCGTGACGCTCGGTCTCAATCTGAAGGAAGCGCAGCAGGTCGCGCCGGCGCTTGGCCTCGCCGCTCCCGCGTCCGACGAAACGACCTTGCGCGCGGCAGCCGCGGCGATTCGCGCGAAGCTCTCCGTCGGAACAGTCGTGATTCACCCGCGCGAATCCGCCGCCTGCGCCACCGCGGCCGGCACCGCCTGGGTTCCCGGTCCCTACACGTCGAAGCCGCTCATCACCACTGGAGCCGGCGATCACTTTAATGCCGGGTTTACCACCGGGCAATTGCTGCGGCTCGATCCCGAGGCGTGCCTCACGGTCGGCGTCTCCACCAGCGGCCACTATGTGCGGACCGGCGAAAGTCCCTCGCTTGCCGCCATTGAATCGTTCCTCGCCAACTGGGGATAAACTCATCATTCTCGCTGAAATGCCTCTCAAACAGAAATCATCCGGCCGGCTCATCTCGTTCGAGGGTTCCGAAGGCTCCGGCAAATCCACGCAAATTGCGCGACTGGCGGCCCACTTTCAGAAGTCCCAGCGCGACGTCGTCACGGTCCGCGAGCCCGGCGGCACCGAGATCGGTGAGCAAATCCGCAATATCATCGTGCACAATTCCAAGGGCGACGAGATGTGCGCCGAGACGGAGTTGCTGCTGTTTGCCGCAGCTCGCGCCCAGCTGGTGCGCGAAGTCATGGTCCCCGCCCTGCTGCGGGGTGCCATCGTGCTGAGCGATCGTTTTCTCGACTCATCGACGGTCTATCAGGGCATCGGGCGGAATCTCGCCGCCGACCCCGTGAATCAAATCAACCGTTTTGCGGTGGGCAATGTGATGCCGGACCTAACCGTTGTGATCGACGTGCCGGAAGAGGTCAGCCTGGCGCGTTTGAAACAACGCGCGTCCGACTTGCCCGACCGCATGGAGCGCGAAAACGTCGGCTTCTATCGCAAGGTGCGCGAAGGCTACCTCGTGCTCGCCAAGGGCATGCCGGAGCGGTTCATCGTGATCGACGGCACCAAGAGCGAAGATGCGATTGAGAAGAAGATCTGGACCGAGATTCAGACCCGGCTCAAGTAGCCCGGGCGCGCCGATCCGACTGTTGCCATGACCGTTGCCGCCCCGTGGCCCGCTGCGCTGGCCGGCACGCCGGCCATCGCCGTCATCGAACAGGCCATCACCCGCCAACGCCTGTCGCACAGCCTGCTGCTGCACGGGGACGACCTTGAGACCCTCGTCGCGATCGCGCACGGCATTGCGGACCGCCTGCTCAACGCCAAGGGAGCGGCGGCCTGCTTCCCGCCTGACCAACATCCCGATTGTTTTTTGCTGCGCCCGGCCGGCAAGATGCGGCAGGTCTCCGCCGACGCCACGCGGGAGCTCATCGGCAAATTGCAGGTTTCCCCGGCGGTCGCCCCGCGCAAGGTCGCCATTCTCCATGAAGTCGACCGGATGAACCAAACGGCGGCGAATATCTTCCTCAAAACGCTCGAGGAGCCACCCGCCCACACCACCCTGCTGCTCCTAACGACGCGCCCCTACTCCCTGCTGCCAACGATTCGCAGCCGCGTCCTGCATTTTCGGTTTCCCTCCGCCGGCACGCCCATCGCCGCCGACGGTTGGTCCGCTTGGCTCGACGATTACCGGGCGTGGCTCGGGCGCCTCACGGAGGGCGTGGGTGCGGATAAAAAGCTCGTCGCCGACCACATTTTCACCCTGTACGGTCTCGTGGCGCGCTTTGGCACGGTGCTCGATTTCGCCACGGCCGAGATTTGGAAACAGCAGAAGGAACGATTGCCGGTCGAACTCAAGGAGGAGGAGCAGGTGGCGATTGAGACCGGCATCGCGAACGGCCTGCGCGCGCGCCTCCTGGTCGAAATCGAACAGGCGACGCGCACGTTCGCCCTGCCCCGCCTCACGGCCGGAGACGAGCCCACCCGCCGCGCCCTCGTCGCGGCCATCGAAAAACTCGAGCACGCCGTTGGCTTGCTGCGCGTGAACCTGAACGAATCAGCGGCGCTGGAGTCCTTCCTCCTCTCGTCATTGCGAATTTGGACGAAGCGATAATCCGCCAGTCACCGGTCACCGGTTGCACGAAGAACCCGGAAACCACAGTGGAAACGCGGAGAGCGCGGAGGAGAAAACCCACCCTCCGTGTCTGTGGTGAATCTCCTCGGGCGGACAAACATTTGGACAAAAACATGCGGGGCAAAAAATCAGATCTGAGTAGCCGCGTCTCCTCCTTATCGCGAAACAATCTTCCCGGAATTCCTCCCACAGATTCAGAAAGACCGCAGATGTTCGGATGCCGGGGTTTGAATCTGTGGTCTTTCTGAATCTGTGGGAGATCTCTGGCTTGGTATCTCCGAACTCCGTGCCCTCTGCCTGCCTGCCGTAGGCTCGGCGCGGGCAGGTTCCACCTCCTGCCCGGCTCGGTGTTCAACTCTGAATCGTTTCCCCTCCGCCTTCTCCCCGGAACAGACGATGTCAGAAAAATAGGGTCAGAAACATCTCCAAACCCCGTCACTGGAAACTTTTCTGCCCCCATTTTTCTGACCTGGGCCTTCGGCGGGGTTGGTTGCAGCACCAATCCCCCGCCATCGCTCCGTATCCGTGTCCATCCGTAGTTGAACTGAGTTTTTCAGGTTGAAGGGCGTTTGTTTGGCAGGGTGAGAATGGCGGCTTGCCAGCGGGCACACGGAACGACCATTTTGGCGGTTTTTCCATGCCAACACTCAAGTTTGCCGTCCTTGCTGGAGACTACATCGGGCCCGAAGTAATGGCTGAGGCGCTGCGCGTGCTCGAACACGTCGCGCGGCAGGAAACCCTCACGCTCGCCTACACCAAGGCCGATGTCGGTGGGGCCGGGATCGATAACCATGGCAAGGCCCTCCCCGACTCCACCGTCGCACTCTGCGAGCAGTCCGATGCCATCCTCTTCGGCTCGGTGGGCGGCCCGAAGTGGGAAAAACTTCCGCCCAAGGAACAGCCCGAACGCGCCGCGCTCCTCCCTATCCGCAAGCACTTCACGCTGTTCGCGAACATTCGCCCCGGTCTCCTCTACCGCGAGCTCACCGACGCCTCGCCGCTGAAAACCGAGCGCATCCCCAACGGCATCGACATCGTTTGCATCCGGGAACTGACCGGCGGAGTCTACTTCGGCCAACCCAAGATCACGACGACCCTGCCCGATGGCGATATCCAGGCCATCGATACGATGGTCTACAAGCAGTCGGAAATCGAACGCATCCTCCAGGTCGCCATCACAACCGCCCGGGCGCGGAAAAAGAAACTCTGCTCCGTCGACAAGGCGAACGTCCTTGAGACCTCCGTCCTCTGGCGGAAGACCGTCACGGAGTATTGCGCCAAGCACGCGCCCGACCTGGCGCTCACGCACAGGTACGTCGACAACGCCGCGATGCAGCTCGCGCGCGACCCGAACCAATTCGACGTGTTCGTGACCGAGAACATGTTCGGCGATATTCTTTCCGATGAGATGGCCGTCATCTGCGGGTCGCTGGGCATGCTGTCGTCGGCCTCGCTTGGCGCCGGGAAAAATTCCCTCGGTCTTCCCTTCGGGCTTTACGAGCCGGCGGGCGGCACCGCCCCGGACATCGCGGGCAAGGGCATCGCGAATCCCTGCGCCCAAATCCTTTCCGTCGCCCTGATGCTGCGTTTCAGTTTCGGGCTTGAGGCCCTCGCCACGCGCATCGAAGCGGCGGTGCGCCAGGCCGTCACCAGCGGCACCCGCACCGGCGACATCGCGTTTGGCAAACCGGCGGTCGGCACCAAGGCGATGACCGACGCCATCCTCGCGAACCTCTGAACCACCGCTCCGCCTTTTCGCGGGCACCGACATTCGTTTTCGCGTCTACCCGACCTGAACCTCCTTTCCGCCATGACCTCCGCCGAGATCCGCCAGTCCTTCCTCGATTTCTTCGCCCGCCAGGGCCACACGATCGTGCCTTCGGCCTCGTTGCTGCCGGACTCGCCCGGTCTGCTCTTCACCAACGCGGGCATGAACCAGTTCGTCCCCATCTTCCTCGGCGATCGCGCGCCGGATGTGACGAAGTGGGCGGGAGTGCGGCCGGGCAAGGACACGCGGGCCGCCGATACGCAGAAGTGCATTCGCGCCGGAGGAAAACACAACGACCTCGAAGACGTCGGCTTCGATACCTACCACCACACGATGTTCGAGATGCTGGGGAACTGGTCCTTCGGCGACTACTTCAAGCGTGACTCGATCACGTGGGGCTGGGAGCTGATCACGAAAATCTGGGGCATACCAGCCAAGCGCCTTTTCGCCACGGTCTATTCACCCGACCAGTCGAAAAATGATCCGTCGGAGTTCGATCAGGAGGCCTACGACATTTGGGCCGCGATTTTCCGCCACGAGGGCCTCGACCCCGCCGTCCACATCGTCAACGGCAACAAGAAGGATAATTTTTGGATGATGGGCGACACCGGCCCGTGCGGCCCGTGCTCGGAAATCCACTTCAACCTGCTCCCGGACGACGACGAGGCCGCCGGCCGGAAGCTCGTCAATGCGAGCAGCCCCCGCTGCATTGAAATTTGGAATCACGTTTTCATCCAGTTCAACGCGAACGCCGACGGCACGTTTTCGCCGCTGGCCGCGAAGCACGTCGATACCGGCATGGGCTTCGAACGCGTCGCGGGGATTTACGCGACGACGGGTGGATTCAAGAGCTTCACGGCCGAGCCTTCGAACTACGAGGCCGACGTCTTCGCCCCGCTCTTCGCGCGCATCACCGTCCTCTCGGGCAAGGTCTACGGTCGCACGGTCCCGACGAAGCGCGAAGGTCTGACGGAGCAGGAAAACACCGACGTCGCGTTTCGGGTGCTCGCCGACCACGCGCGCTGCGTGTCGTGCGCCATTGCCGACGGAATTCTGCCCGGCAACGAGGGGCGCAATTACGTTATCCGGCGAATCCTGCGCCGCGGCATCCTCTACGGCAAGAAGCTCGGTTTGCCGGTCGGATTTTTTGAGCAGCTCGTCGCGCCCGTCGTGGAGTCACTCGGCGCAGTTTTCCCCGAACTGAAGCAACAGCAGGACATGATTCAGCGGGTGATCCATGGGGAGGAGGAGAGTTTTGGTCGGACACTGGATCGTGGACTCCAAATCTTCAACGAGGCCGTAAGGTTCACCACGACGAGCGACATGAGCGGCGTTGCGAGTGGTGGCGGCGAGCTCGCAGTGGTCGGAGAATTTCCGGCAACGACAGCTTTCGTACTCGATTCGAGAACGGGTGAGAAGCTGCTTGCGGGACCACTGGCATTCCGTCTCTACGACACCTACGGTTTCCCTCTGGACATGACCCAATTGCTGGCGACGGAGCGCGGGCTCACCGTCGACACCGGCGGCTTCGAAGCCGAAATGCAAAAGCAACGTGAGCGCGGACGCGCGGCACAAAAAAAAGAACTCATCGTCGCGGCGACGGAGGGCGGCGCGATCGCTGATCTTCAACCCACGAAATTCCTCGGCTATGATCGGCTCACGGCTGACGCCACGCTCATCGACGTCGTCCGGAGCGATAAAGACACCTTCCTCGTTTTCGACCAAACGCCGTTCTATGCCGAGATGGGCGGGCAGGCCGGCGACCACGGCGCGGCCAAAATCGCCGGCCAGAATTTTGCGATTCTCGATACGATCAAGGACAAGTCCGGCCGCCACCTCCACCGCGTCGCGGACGGCGCGAATCTCAAATCTCAAATCTCAGATCTCAAATCGTCCGCGGCCGAACTGGCCGTGGACCTCGTCACGCGCCGCGCCATCTCCCGCCATCACAGTGCGGCGCACTTGATTCATTGGGCGCTGCGCAAGGTCGTGGGCGCTCACGTCCGCCAGGCCGGCACGTCGAAAACCAAGGAGCGACTCCGCTTTGACTTCTCGCATTTCGAGCAACTCAAGCCGGAGCAACTCCGCGAAATCGAATATCTCGTGAACGAACGCGTCATCGACAACGCCAAGGTCGAGACCTACGAGACCGAGTTCGACAAGAAACCGGAGGGCACCCTCGCCTTCTTCGGCGACAAGTACGGAAAGATTGTCCGGGTCGTCGACCTGGGCGGCTACAGCCGTGAACTCTGCGGCGGCACTCATGTCACCACGACCGGCGAAATCGGCCTGATCAAGATCGTCGCCGAGATGGCCATCGCCGCCGGCACGCGCCGCATCGAGGCCGTGGCCGGCTCCTCCGCCTACGATTTCATGGCCACGCGCGAAGCGGCGCTCGCGGCCGTCAACGCCCGGCTCAATGCCGGCGCCCACGACGTCGCCCAGAAACTGGATTCGCTTCTCGCCTACCAAAAGGAACTCGAAAAGAAGCTCAAGGCGTACGAACAGAAGGCGTCCGCCGGGCTCGCGGACGAGCTCACGGCCAAGGCTGTGACCCGCGACGGTCTCAAATTCGTTTCGGCCGTCGTCAGGGTGGAGACGCCCGAGGCGCTCCGTTCGCTCGGCTCCCAGGTCCTCGCCAAGCTGGGCGAAGGCGTCGTGCAGTTGGGCGCGGCCCTCGGGGACAAAGCGAGCGTCGTGGCGTTTTGTTCGCCGGCGGCAATCCAGGCCGGGTGGCAAGCCGGCAAACTCGTCGCCGAGCTCTCCCAGAAAATCGGCGGCAAGGGCGGGGGCAAACCCGACTTCGCCATGGGCGGCGGCAAGGATCCCTCCAAGCTCGCCGCGGCACTCGGCACCTAGCCCTGCGCCTGGCCAGCGATTCCGTTTCGGCAAATCCGCCTGCCGCCCCGCCGGAGCGGCGGTTTCCCAACCGCCGAAGTACGAGCGGCGACCCGCTTTCAGGCGGTTGGAAACCGCCCCTCCGTCGATCCGTCCTCTGCGAACTGCATTTGCCCGGGCGGATGACGCGGCCTTGCCGAGTCCACCCGGTTGGGTCACGTTAACGGAGTATGTCCCCGGTCACCGTCGCTCCTCCGTCGCTCTGCGTTCTGCTCGCCTTCAACGCCAGCAACCAACTCGCCGTGCGGCGTCTCGGCGCGAAACTAGGACTGGCCTTTTCGGGCAGCGATCTCGCGATGGCGACGACCCGGCTCGAAACCGCGTTCCACACCCACACGCCGCCGGCGGAGTATTTCACCTCTGTCGCCGGCGGGCGCTCCTACCGCGTGTTCTTCACCCAAGTCGCCGGCCTCGCCACCGACCCGGAGGTCGTCTTCGCCGCGCTTGACGCGTTGAGTTCGCAACCGGCGGCGCTGGCGCCCTCCCTCGCGGGACTGCTCCGCGACCTCGAACCGCACGTGGTGGAGATCCCGTATCTTCACCTGGGGGAAAACGATTTTATCTACAAGTTTCGACCGCCCCAGGAGCGAAATACGATGATCTACGCGCAGGATGCCGCCGCCGGCGCCCTTTACCAATCGCAGTTGTGCGCCGCGATCAAGGTCCTCGCCCGCCAGCACGAACGGACCGCGACGGCGCCCGTGACACTTGATTTTGGCGCCGTGCGTTATGTGGTCCCCAGCCACTTCGGATTCTGTCTGGGAGTCAAAAACGCGATCGAGCGCGCCTACGAAACCCTCGCGGAGAACCCCGGACGTCGCGTATTCATGCTCTCAGAGTTGATTCACAATCCATTCGTGAACGAGGATCTCCTCCGGCGCGGGTTGCGTTATCTGCAGACCGACAAAGGCGAGCCCTACTCGGAAGACGGTCGGACGGTTTCGGCAACCGCCCCCACCCCGGCATCTCCGCTACGGCAACTCTGGGACACGCTGACCCCGGAAGATATCGTCATCATCCCGGCGTTTGGCGCGACTGACGAAGACAAGCGCCGGCTGGTGAAAAAGGGCATCGCCGTGTTTCACTACGACGCCACGTGTATGCTGGTGGAAAAGGTCTGGAAGGCCGCACGGGCCTACGGCCGCGAGGGGCTCACGGTCGTGATCCATGGCAAGCACGAGCATGAGGAGACCAAGGCAACGTTTTCCAACACCCGCCGCTTCGCCCCGGCGGTAATTGTGCGCAATCTGGCCGAAGCGCGATCCCTGGGCGAAATCGTTGTGAGCGATGATCCGAACCGCCAGGCGCGATTTCGCGAGAAGTTCACCGGCCGCCATACGCCGGGATTCAACGTCGATCAGCACCTGCAGCGACTGGCGGTCGTCAACCAGACGACGCTGCTCATGAACGAGACGCTGGAAATCATCGAGCACCTGCGGGGCGTGTTCCGCGCCCGGTTTGGGGACGATACCCGGGTGGGCGGAGGCGGCCGGCGCGACACGCTGTGCTACGCCACCCAGGTGAACCAGGACGCCCTGACCCGGGCGCTGGACGATCCGCTCGACGCCGCCTTCGTGATTGGCGGCAAAAATTCATCCAACACCTACCAGCTCTTCCGGCTGTGCGAAGAACGACTCGGACCGAGGGCATTCTTTATTCAGTCGGAAGCCAGCATCGTGTCGCGGGAGCAGGTGGAGCACTACGTGTACGATGGATCGGGTCTCGGGCACACGGAGCTTCGTCCGCTCTGGCAGGCGGAGTCACCGGCTCCGCGACGAGTGCTCGTGACCGGCGGGGCCAGTTGTCCCGATGGGATTATCCAGCAGGTAATTTCCCGCATCAACTCGTTCCACCCGGCCGATCGACTCCGCGGAATCGAGACGGTGCTGCGCGATCTTGAGACGTAAGCTGCTCAGCAGTGTGTTCGTCCAACAACCCGATGAGGCCATCGGGTTCCACCCCTCTCCGGCTTCTTTTCGTGGTTTCTCGTCTGCCTGGATCCGGTTTAGAATCGAATCGAAAGCCCGGCGCGGTAACCGCTCTGGTTTCCGAGGTCGATTTTCGTCGCGTAGTTCGAGTTCGCCGTGACCACGTTCTGGTCGTAGCTACCCGCCGACTGGAACACCGCCCCGGCGTAAAACCCGGTGCGTTCGGTGAGATCGAACTGAACCGTCGCATCGGCATAATAGCCAGGCAGCAGCTTGTAGGCGGCATTTGAATTTGTATCTGAAATCTCCGCGCCTGTCGCCGGCTCAAACGTCTGAGTTACGCTGTAATTGGTTCCGGAAAAAACCATCGCCGCACCCAAACTGACGCTGGCGCGCAGTCGCGTGGTGAAAGGCACCCAGACGGTGGGCCCGGCGCGAAATGTGAAATAGGAGCCTTTTACTTTCCACCGGTTGGTTACGCTGGTGTCATTCGTCTCCGTGGAGGTCGTCCGAGCGGCGGGCTCGTTGGCCAGTAGTACCGACGTGTCGACTGAGATTGTCTGACCGACACCGTCGATGCCGAGGACGGAGTTGCCACCGGCGTCGACCGCGTTTTCAGCGGCGGTGCTGGGCGAGGAATACGGCGCGTCTGGGGGAGTCCGGCCATACAGCGAGTAGAAATCAGTCAGCGTGCTGAGGATAGCCCGAACCGAGCCCTTGGTGTTGGCGGCGACGTCATTGACCGACATGCCGGCCGTGAGATTCCACGCGAAACGCGAACCGCGGAGCTTGCCCATGTCGCGCGAGACCGCGAGGTCCATCCCGGCGGAGGACGCCGGCTTCTTCTCCCGCACTGAAGTATCAATCACCTCGGCGGAATAACTGTTGAACCGCACGAAACCCAGCGTGGCCAGCTGGCTGGAGTTGGCATAGTTCCAGGTGTTGGTCCGGCCATCGGGTGCGACCGGATCGAAACTTGCGGAGTTGCTCTGCGGGTCGATCACCGGGTTTCCGCTGGAATCGAGGCGGGCGACGACCCGGGCATCAGGCGATACTCGCCCGTCGTGGTAGGAGCGAAGGAGATTTGCACCCAGGGCGGCACCCGGGTCCTCCGGCGCGAGGAGCTTCCCCTTGCCGGAGAAACTCGTCTTGGCTCCGCCGATATAGCGGAAGCCAAACGTGACCACACTCTTGGGTTCGTAGATGTACTCGTCGAGATTGCTGAAATCGGGGATCTCGACCGGCGGAGCCCGGCGCTCTTCCTCCTGGGCGAAGCTCACAGCACACGTGGAAGCGAGAGCGAGAAGAACGAGAAGAAGGTGTTTCATGCGAAAGGTGGGAGCCACGCTTGGACGGGATCGCGGCCGAATTGTTGCATCAAAGTGCACGGAGCGGGAGACGGCCGTCAACGCGAGAGTTCAAAGTATGCAAAATGGGGTCCCCGTATCTTCGTTCTGGCGTCCGTCCTCCGTCTGCTGTGCCCTTATGCCTCATCCCTCAATTGCCGTGCCCGCCGAGCCCACCACACCGCTCCTCACCGCCAGTCAGCGAAGTATAATTGGGACCGCCCTTACCCTGCTCGCCTTTCTGGGTTCGCTGGCGCTGCTCATCCTCGCGGTTGTCGTGATGGGCCGCCTGTTGGTGTATTTTTCAGGGGTCCTCTGGCCCGTGGCCGTTGCCGGCGTACTGGCGCTGATCCTCCGTCCGGTGGTGCGTTTGATTGAGGGCCGCTTGCAGGGACGCCGCCTGACGGCGGTGATTCTCCTTTACGGGGTGTTCGTGCTGCTGGTCGGAAGTGCCGTCATCCTGATCGCTCCACCATTGGTCACGCAGGTTGTCGATTTTGTCGCCTATCTGCCGATACTGTGGGAGCGGGCCGGGCACTTTATCCACGAAAACTACCCCCAGTGGATCGCGCTCGCAAAAAAGCAATTGACCAATCCCACCGTGCGAAATCTCGCCGATGGCCTCGCCAGCGAAAGCAAACTTCTGTTCACCGCGGCCGCCCCCTCGCTGCGGGCGGCCTTCGGAGGAGTTTTCAACTTGTTCGCGTTCCTGACAAATCTCGCCGTCGTCCCCGTCTATCTTTTCTTTTTCCTGCTGGCCCGGGGCGAACCCACGAGCAGCCTTGGCGGGCATCTCCCCTTCCTCAAGCCCGCGGTGCGCGACGATGTGGTCTTTCTCGCCCGGGAGTTCGTGGCCATCGTCGAGTCGTTTTTCCGCGGACAGCTGCTGATCGGACTTTGCATGGGTGTGCTGCTCGCCCTCGGCTACACGATCATCGGGCTGAAATTCGGGCTGTTTGTCGGCCTCGCCCTGGGCGTGCTCAACATAGTCCCGTATCTCGGCACGATTCTCGGCCTGCTGGTGGCCCTGCCCCTGGCGTTTTTCCAGCCGGGCGGTGGCTGGCCATTGCTCGGCCTCGTCCTCCTCGTGAACGCCATCGTGCAATGCGCCGAGAGCTGGGTGCTGACACCGAAAATCATGGGCCAGCAAACCGGATTGCATCCGGCGGCGATCACCTTCGCGGTGTTTTTCTGGGGAACTGCATTTGGTGGTGTCCTCGGCATGTTGCTCGCCGTCCCGCTGACGGCCTTCTTTGTTACGGCCTGGCGTCTCGCAAAACGGAAATATTTCACCGCCGGGAATGCCTGAACGCCTTCCGCCGCCCGACGCCTGCGCCAATTGCGGCGCCCACCTTCCCCGCTCAGCTCGCGCTTGTCCGGAATGCGGCGCTGACGAACGCACCGGCTGGCGGATGGATTCTATTTACGACGGGCTGGATCTGCCGGACGAGGCCTGGCGCGACGACCAGGAGGAATCATTTGACCCTGCCCCGCCGCAAGGGCCCTCCCTGCGCCTCAACGGGGTCGCGTGGTACTGGTGGTGCGTCGGCACGCTGTTGGCGGTCGCGCTGGTCGCGGGCACGTTGGGCCTGGGCTGATTGCTCCCATGGCGTGGCAAGTGGAATACCGCAAAGGTGTCCGGCTGCCTCAGCTCGGCTGGTGGCTCGACGCCCAAGCCCGCACCGAACGCTCCTTCATCACGCACGCGCATTCCGACCACATCGCCCGGCACAAGGAAGTTATCTGCACGCCGGCGACCGCGCGTTTTTTGGACGCACGCCTACCGGGCCGTCGGGTGGTGACGGAGCTTCCGTTCGGCCGGGTGCATGGGCTGGAGTTTGGCGTCAACGCGACGCTTCATCCCGCGGGACACATTCTGGGTTCGAGCCAGGTTCTGCTCGAATCGGCGGAGCACGGTTCGCTCCTCTACACCGGCGATTTCAAGCTGCGGCCCAGCCTGGCGGCGGAGACCTGTGCGACCCCACGGGCCGATGTGCTCATCATGGAAACAACCTTTGGCCTGCCGAGGTATGTGTTTCCTCCCGACGCCGAAGTCATCGCGCAACTGGTTGCGTTTTGCCTGAAGGCGATCGCGGAAGGGTCCACCCCGGTGCTGCTCTGCTACAGCTTGGGCAAATCACAGGAAGTCCTGCGCGCGATCTCCGGAGCCCAGCTTCCGGTGATGCTGCACGCCGACACCCTGCGACTCACGCGGATTTATGAACGCCTCGGGGTCGTCTTCCCTCCCCATCGCGAATTCGACGCCCGCGAACTCGCCGGCCATGTCGTCATCTGCCCACCGCATGCCCAGGGACTCCTGAGCCGCATCCCGGCCGCCCGCACGGCCGCGATCACCGGGTGGGCGATCGACTCCGGTGCCATCTACCGACTGCGCTGTCACGCGGCGTTTCCCTTGTCGGACCACGCGGACTTTAGCGACCTGCTCCGCTTCGTCGAACTGGTCCGGCCCAAGCGCGTGTTCACCCTGCATGGCTTTGCCCGCGAATTTGCCTCGACCCTGCGGGCCCGGGGGCTCGACGCGCTTGCGCTCGGTCACGCGAACCAACTCGACCTGTGGTTGCCCACCTGAAGGGCCGAACCGGACCTTTCTCGTGGCCATGGCGTCCTGCGAAAAAACCAGAAGTAGAGTTTGAAGCCATGCACGAATTGGGCACCTTGGTCGCGGTGACAGTTTACCCTCGCTCCTTTCGTCAGCGTCGATTGCCTCCTTGCCGGCCGGCGGCATCCAGCACTGGGAGGCTTTTTTTCCTGGCTCGATGACTGCCCGTGCGATGATTCTGCTGATGGCCGGAACCGCCTTGGGCCCGCCCGGCAAGGCCAACCCGCCGTTGCGGGACGGCGAGCGCCTCACCTATCGCGTCTCGTGGGCCATCGTGCCGGGAGCGGGCGAAATCAAGGTTTCCGCCCACCAACAGACATCCGCTGGCGGACCGCAACTCGTGGTCACCGCCCTGACCAGCACCCGAAGGATCGCGCGCATGTTGCTGCCCTTCGACGCCGAGGCGAATTCGACCTTTGATCTCAAGACCGGCCGCCTGGTCTCGCTGCAGGAAAACAGCAACCAGCGCGGGAAGATCAGCGAACACCGCGTGACCTTTGACTACGACACCCGACAGGCCAGTTACGTTGGCGGCAAAGCGCCCGGCGAAACTCGACAACTGACCATCCCCGAAGGCGACCCCACCGATTTGATCATGGGCTTGCTGCAAACGCGGAGCTGGAATCTCAAGATCGGCGAAAAACAGGACGCGTTGGTCCTCTTCAACACTGATTTCTACGAGCTGACGATTTACCACGCGGGGACCGAGGAGGTGCGCACCCCGCTGGGCAAGTTCCAGACGATCGTCCTGCAACCTCGCATGGAAAAGACGGCCCCGAAAGGCATGTTCAAACGCGGCAGCACTGTGCGCGTCTGGATCTCCCAGGACGAACGCCGGCTGCCCGTGAAATTCGAGGTCGAATTCAAGATCGGCACCGGCACCGCCACACTCGAAGCGTATGAGGGTCCGGCGCTTTCGCCGCCGCCGCCGCATGCGAAAGATTCTCGTCCTTAGAGGCGGCGCCCTCGGCGATTTCATCGTCACGCTGCCGGCGCTGGCGTTGCTGCGAGCCCGTTGGCCGACGGCACAAATCGAATGGGTGGGAAATGCCGCCGCCGCCGCGCTGGCCCGCCGGGAAGGGTTGATCGACCGCGTGCATTCACAGCATGAAGCGCGGTGGAGCGCCGTGTACGGCGATGCGACGCTGCCCGCGGATCTGGCCACGTGGTTCGGTGAGTTTGAACTTGTCATAAATTACTGGCCCGATCCGGACGGCGAACTGCGGCGGCGTTTTCCTCCACGATCCGGGCAGACTTTTCTGTCGGCCGCCGCGCTGCCGGATCGAGCCCCGGCCGCGGCGCACTACTGCGAACCGCTCGCCCAACTCGGTCTGGAAACACGCGAGTATTGCCATCGTTTCGCAGACCGTGGAAAGGAACCGGGCGACGCCCTGCGGCCCATCGTCGTTCACCCCGGCAGCGGTTCGCCGCGCAAGAACTGGCCGCAGGATCGCTGGCTCGAACTGATCGCGCGGCTGCCGGCCCCGGTTTCAGTCGTGCTCGGCGAAGCCGAAATCAACCACTGGGCGAAAGTCGACCTGCCGGGAATCTCGCGACTGGAAAATCTGCCGCTCGACGAACTCAGTGATCGCTTGTCGGCCTGCCGGTTTTTCGTCGGACACGACTCTGGCGTCAGTCATCTCGCTGCCGCCTGCGGCGCACCCTGCCTGCTGCTGTTCGGACCGACCAACCCCGCGATGTGGGCGCCCCCGGCGCCTCATGTCCGGGTGATCCGGCGCGACGACGATCTCCGCTCGATTTCACTCGACGAAGTGCTGCGGTCGTTGGATCCATCGCTCCGAGGTTGAGCGTGAATCTCCACGGCTTGGACGCCCAAACTGGCCCGGCGTAATCAACTCCCACGCGGGGCGCCGCCACCACCGCGTGTCGCGGCACGCGCACGCCCCGATCCTCGATCCAAAGGCCGGCCGACGCATCGCAGGCCGACGTGCGGTTCACGCTGCGGTTGATCGTCAGGCTCCGCGTCACGCGGCCCGGACCGATCGCACCTTCGATTCCGCGGATCAGCACCGCCGCCGGCCAGTCGCGCGGGCCAACCACAAGGTTGAGCATTTCATGAATGCCATAGCAGAGATAGACGTACCAAACACCGCCTGCGGCATACATCACCTCCGTGCGCCCCGTCCGGCCGACGCGCGCGTGACAGGCGAGGTCCTTTTCCCCGTCGTACGCCTCGGTTTCGACGATGAGGCGCGCCGCGACGCGTCCATCGGCGAAACGGCGCACGAGATGCTTGCCCAGCAGCCAGCGGGCGAGCGCAACCGTTTTCTTCGCTTGCAGCGTTTTCGCTTCAACCCTCGATCTCATCCGAATGTATTTCTATCACCGATGAACTGCTGCCGCGCCGTGCCCACCGCAAGGATACTTTGGAATGCCGCTCCCGCCATCTTGGGGTCTTGCGGAGCAAGAACCTCGTGAACGCCACCGCCACGCGCGCCACCGCGCAGCAGCACAAGGTCGATCTCCTCCGCTCCCTCCGGCTCTGCACGGCGGAGGGCATCATGGCGATGCCGATTGTGACGATGTCGCTCCCGGTGAACGTATTCATGACGGCGCTGCTGGCCAAGGCCTACGTGCTCCCGATGACGACCATCGGCCTCATCAGCGCCCTGCCGTTCGTGGGGAATTTCATCCAGATTTTCTTCGCGCCGATCCTCGCCAAGTGGCGGCCGCCGAAGACGGTCTGTGTCACGGCCGCCACGCTCCATCTCATGGCGTGGGCGGCGCTGGGCGTATTGCTCTCGTGGATTCCGCGCGACGATCCGACGGCGGCCGGCCATTGGCTGATCGCGTGGTTTCTCGTCACGAGTTGTTTTGGGGCGGTGGCCGGCGTGTCGTGGAACGCCTGGATTCAGGAATGGGTGCCATATCGCCTCCGAGGGAAATATTTTGGCCGTCGCAACGCCACGCTGCAGATCTCGACGCTGACCTTTCTACTCGTCACTGGCTGGGCGCTGGCGCGGTGGAACTATGCGATCCCCGTTTTCCAGTTCCTCATCGTCGGCGCGGTGGTGATGCGGGTGTTTTCCCTGCGCTGGCAATGGAGCATTCCGGCCCGGCCGCGGCAACAGGTCGTCGCCCCGGCCATTTCGATCCGCGAGCAAATTGGCGTCGTCCTCCGCGCCCGGTCCCTCCTCATTTTCATCGCGTTCGGCGCGGTGTGGTCGTTCGCCGCGAATTGTTTCGGCCCGTTTTACCACGTCTTCATGTTCGATCAGCTCGGCCTGTCCGCCTGGGATGTGGGACTGATGGCGACGCTGGCACAGCTCAGCGGTGCGCTTTCGCTGCCGGCGTGGGGCCATCTGCTCGACCGCTTTGGCAACAAGTCAGTGATGACGTTTTCGCTCATCCTCTGGCAGGGCCAGAGTTTTCTCTGGTGCCTTCTGACACCGGATAACCGGAACATTCTTTATGCGATGTGGATTTGGGGTGGCGCGACCAGCGCCGGATTCATCCTCGGGCAATTCACGATCCTGCTTCGGCTGATTCCGCTGGAGGCCAAGAATCTCGCGATCGGGATCAACCTCGCCACCACGTCGCTCGTCGCCGCCATCGCGCCGATCACGGGCGGAGCGGTGCTGACCTGGGCATTGGCGCGTTGGAGCGATGCTCTCGCCGTCCACCATGTGTGCTTTCTGCTCCAGCCGGTGCTCGCACTGCTCGGGTGCACCCTCCTCTTGCGCGTGCCGGAGCCGCGGGCGAGTTCGCTCACAATGGTGTTTGGCGCGATGCGAAACATCCGTACGCTCAGCGGCGTGTTCGGCCTCAGCTTCCTCGTCAACTATGTCTTCTACCGCGCTCAAAAGGATGACCGCTGATTCACCGCATGTTTTCACCCTCACGGGAAACCTCCTCGCCGAACGCACGCAGGTGTTCGACCGCTGGACGGCGGGCGCCACCCAGCGGGCCACGTCGGAGTCGTTCCAAGTTGGAGGCAAGGGGATCAACGTCGCCAAGATGCTCACGCGGCTCGGCGCGCCCAACACCGCGCTCTGCTTCATCGGGGGGCCGACCGGCGCCGAGTGCGAGGCCTGGCTCCGCTCCCGCAAGTTTTCCCTGCGGACGTTTGCCACGACGACGCCGACCCGCACCGGCTTGGTCGTCCGCGCGGCCGGGCAGTCTGAAACGACGTTTCTCGGCCTCGATGCCACGCCGGATCCCGCGGCGATTCGCGCCTGCGCCGAGGCGCTCCGCCAGGTTCCCACCGGTTCCGTTCTGGCGGTTTGTGGCAGCATCCCGGGCTGGGAGTCGTCCGCCTTCGACGTGCTGCGTGACGCGTTTCATCGCTGGCCCGAGCGCGGCCCGCTCGTCGTCGACACCTACGGCCCGCCACTGACGTGGCTGGCGAATGAAGCCGCCGCGCTCGTCCGCATCAATCGCACCGAGTTGCTGTCGCTCTTCCCGCAATCATCCAACGTCTCGACGGGCGAACTCCTGCGTCTGGCCCGCGAAAAATTCCGGGCTCTCCGCTGGGCGGTGAGCGATGGCGCCGGACCACTGTGGTTCATGGCCGAACACCACAATCCGGAAACAATTCCGACCCCGGTGGTGCGCCAGGTTTCCGCCACTGGCTCGGGGGACGTCATGCTCGCCGGTGCTCTCCATGCTCGCTTCAATCTTGGTCTGAGTTGGCGCGATGCCGTCGGGTGGTCGCTGCCTTATGCCGCCGCCAACGCGGCGCACGCGGAAATCGCCGAGTTTCCCGAGCCGGTGACGGCCGGTTGACCGCGACTTTGCGGCGACGTGAAAATCTGCCGCGTTTCGCGCGAAATAATCCTTGCCTTAACTTTCTCGAAACAGCTTAGTCCCCGGTTTTATTCATGAAAGCGACCATCAAAACCCAAGGCCAGCAGTTCACTGTGACTGAGGGAGACATTCTCATCGTCAACCGCTATCCCGGCACCGAAAAGGGCTCCACTATCGAGATTAAGGACGTTTTGGCGGCCGGCGAAGGCGAATCCTACAAGGTGGGCAAGCCCACCCTTTCGGGCGCCTCGGTGTCGGCCACCATTCTCGAGAACAAACGCGGTGACAAGGTCATCGTTTTTAAGAAGAAGAAGCGCAAGGGCATGGAGCGGAAACGCGGCCATCGCCAGGAACTTTCTGTCATCAAGATCAATTCGATTAACGCTTAAGGAGACATCACGCCATGGCGCACAAGAAAGGTCAGGGAACATCCAGCAACGGTCGCGAGAGTCACTCGAAGCGATTGGGCGTTAAGCTCTTTGGCGGCCAGTCCGTCATCGCTGGCAACATCATCGTCCGTCAGCGCGGCACCAAGCTGCACCCGGGAAAGAACGTCGGTCTCGGCCGCGATTTCACCCTGTTTGCGCTGACGGATGGCATCGTGAAATTCGACAGGGTGCACCGCAAGGTCGCCGTTGTAACCGCCTGAACTGGGCGCCCCAGCCAATTTGCCAAGGCCGGTCTTTGACCGGCCTTTTTTGTGCCCAGTTTAGGCGGATCTCGTGCCGCTGGACGCCAGCCGCCCGGCATGCGCGTCCAGCGGCCTCGCTCCCGACCCCGGGGCTTGCCGGAAATCGTTCGCGCGCTCAATGTCCCCCCCCGATGCCCGACCGCCTCGCCGAACTTCGTCGTCAGCGTGCCCTGCTCACGGAACACCTCGCATGGCTCGACGGTGAAATCGCCACCGCCGCCGATCGATCCGGCGAACCTCCGGCCCCAGCGGCCGCGCCGGCGCCGGGCCCGGTCCCAACTCCGCCCGCCCCAATTCCCGGGGCCGGACCACCCGCGTCGCCTGAGGTTGAGGCGATCATCGACCGCTACCGCTCGTCCCCCGGTGCGGTGCAGCGCGACCTGCGCCGAGGTTGCTTTCTGTATCTCGCCGCCGCCGTCGTGCTGACCGCACTCGGCGTCACCGCACTGTACTTCATGATCAGTTCGCGCTGAGCCGTACGCTTTCAAATTGGCTCGTTGGGGACTACGGGCTCCACCTCGCGGAATCGTTCCGCTCAAGGCCGCGCTGGCTGCGTCGCAAGCTCCGGCGCCGCTCAGCCGACCCCTGGATAACTGCCGAGCCACTTCACCAGCGGACAAAATTTCTTCAGCTCGGCAAGCGCCTGTTTCATGCCGGGGTCCTCATAGTGCCCCGTCACATCGAGGAAAAAGTAATAGTCCCACGGCCGCTTCTTGCTCGGCCGGGACTCAATCTTCGAGAGGTTGATTCCGCGCTCGGCGAGCGGCATCAGCATTTTTAACAACGCGCCGGAATGTGACGCCGCCTCGTCGCCCAGCGAAACCACAAGGCTGGTGAGATCTTTGCCCTCACCCACCGGGCCGGAGGCCTTCCGGCCGAGCACGAAGAACCGCGTCGTGTTGTCGGCCTTGTCCTGAATGTTGCGCTCCACAATTGGCACCCCGTAGTGCTCGGCCGCGAGTTCTCCCGCCACCGCCGCGGCGCCCGGCTCGATTTTGGCCACTTGCACCGCCCGCGACGTGCTCGGTGCGTCGACGAGCTGCGCATGCGGCAGATGCCGCTGCAACCAGTGCCGGCACTGCGCCAGCGCCTGATCCTTCGAGTACACGCGGACGATGTTTTCCAGGGAAGAATTGGAGATGAGCGCGTGGTTTATCTCGAGGTAGATCTGCGCCACAATCTTGAGGTCGCTCTCGACGAAACTGTCGAGGGCCTCGCGCACGGAGCCTTCGGTGGAATTCTCGATCGGAATCACCGCGTAGTCGGTCTCGCCTTTTTCGACCGCGGTGAAGATGTCGCTGACCGTCCCCATCGCATGATAGTCCACGCTGGCGCCAAACTTCTTCAGCGCCGCGGCGTGCGTGTTGCTCGCCTCGGGGCCGAGATAGGCGATGAGCAACGGTTTCTCGAGGGCGATCGCCGCCGACATGATCTCGCGGTAGATCGCCTGCAAGGCCTCGTTCTTGATCGGACCCGTATTTTGGCTGGAGATTTTGCGCAGCACCGCGTCTTCGCGTTCCGCCACGTAAATCTGGCCTCCGGCATCGCGTTTCACCCGGCCAATTTCAGCCGCCAGCGCGAGCCGCTGATTCAGCAATTCGACGAGCTTCCGGTCGAGCTGGTCGATCTTCTCGCGAATGGGTTCGAGTTGCATGTCAGGAGGGCTCCGCCGGGACGGCTGGCGGTTCCGCCGGGACCGGACGCTCCAGCGTCAGCGGTGGAAACCCGGCCTCGAGCGGCAACTGTTCGTCGGAGAGGCCCATGTCCGTGTCGGTGGGCGCATGGGCGTTTGAAGAGTTTTTCAACCACTCGTCGATCTGGCGCGAAGACAGTACATCCGATGCCGGCAGCTCATCGAGCGACTTCACCCCGACAAATTCCAGGAAATGATCCGTCGTCCCGTACTGGATGGGTCGGCCCGGAGTGTCTGCGCGCCCCACGATGTAAATGAGATCACGTTCCAGCAGGCGGTTGATTCCGGCTTCCGCCGACACGCCACGGATGGTCTCGATCTCTCCCCGCGTAACCGGCTGGCGATACGCGACGACGGCCAGCGTTTCAATCGACGACTGGCTCAACTTCACGGGCGGCGGTTCCTGGCGCAGGATTCGCACCCAGCGCGCAAATCTCGGCTGGGTCACCAGCCGGTAGCCCGCGTTGCCCTCGATCAGCAGCAGGCCCTCGTCCGCCGCGCGCAACTCCAACGCGATTTGATCCATCGCCTCGCGAATCTGCGTGATCGTGATCAGCGAGGGCACGTCCGCATAGAGCTCCGGATCCTGTGCCGGAGTCTCGACAAAGACCTCGGCAACCTCTTCCGCCAGCGGGGGCATCCCGTCCGCCTCGGAACCCACCGGTCCCGGCACGCCTTCTCCGCCTGCTCCCGGCGGTTCGCCCTCGCCCGCCGTGGTCGCGACCAGGGGCAGCAGCGTGGCCTGTTCGTGAAAACGGAGGAAGGCCGCCTGGATGTCCTTGATCGCGAGCGGTTGGCTCGACGACAGCAGCAACGCCTTCAGCACTTTCGTAAGATTGAATGCCATGCGGATAAAATCGGGTCGAGTCATGCGATGCGCTGCGGGCACATGCAACCCGATTTTGGGATCTGCCGAAGATGTTGGTTCCGCACTTGCCGAGCCCCGCCCGGCTTGGTTCGCTGCCGGCTCTTTTACTCTCACTTTCACTCACCTTCTCATGAGCGCTTCCAAACCCGATCCTCTTCGTCCTCATTCGTCCGTCATCACCGACGGCCCCAGCCGCGCCGGCGCCCGCTCCATGCTTCGCCCCGTCGGCTTCACCGACGAAGACTTCAAGAAACCCATCGTCGGCATCGCGTCCACCTGGAGCATGGTCACGCCCTGCAACATGCACATTGACCAGCTCGCCCGCGAAGCCGAGTCGGGGGCCAACGCCGCCGGCGGCAAGGCCATCATCTTCGGCACGATCACCGTCTCCGACGGCATCAGCATGGGCACGCCCGGCATGCGCTATTCGCTCGTCTCCCGCGAAGTCATCG
>SXSC01000046.1 GCA_005792355.1 Opitutaceae bacterium | reverse complement strand
TCCATCCCGATCAACGCCTGGGTGCGCCAGGTCTCAAGTCGCGGTACGGGCACGGCCGTCTGTCGGCTGAGCGCATCGAGTGATTCGCCACGCAGCAGGCGCAGCACCACTTCGGCTTTGCGTTTCGCGCGCCAGCGCAGCGGGGCATTTTCCAGGCCGGAGCCCCCGGCGGCGCCGCCTCGCGCAACGCTCGGCTCCGCCACCGGGGGCTCCGGCCGGGAGGGTTGGTCTGCGCTCTTCGTTACGAGTTGGTTGGACATCTGGTTCATTGGCTTTCGGGTTTACTATCCCGTGTCCAAGGAAATCGGTGGCGACATAAAGGATGATCTTTGGAGGAGCGCCTCGTAGAATCGAAAGCTCGACGAAATCGTCGTCTTTGGTCACCAGAACGAAACCCTTTTCTGCCGCGAGTTGCCAGATGACGACATCGTCGCCGCCCACAAGTCCGACGTTGCGGATGTGCGCTGACCAAGGGAAAAGGTGGGCGACCTGTCTTGGCAGATCGGGAGAAAGATTCTCGTCAAAAAGCAGTTTCACGCCGCGTGGGACGAGAAGGTGCGCCGATCACGCTCCGCGGCGAACGCAAAGCACGCCAGAATGTCCTCGTGGGTGAGATCCGGGAATTCAGCGAGCAACTCCGCCTCTGGAGTTCCTGCGGCAAGATAGCTCAGAACATCGTAAACCGTGATTCGAGTATCTCTGATGCACGGCTTACCGCTCCGGCGTCCGGGCTTGATCGTAATTCGGTCTAGCAGTTTCACGGTAGAAAAGTGCTGGCCGGGACGGACGATTGCAAGTTTTGCCGGGAACCTCGGGGCGAAGCTTGCGGGCCATGCCGGGAATCCCAATCTCAGCTTCCTCTCGCTGCGATGCCGCGACGATCTCAAAATGGGATACGTCAGGACTGAGATTTCACTTTCCGATACCTGACCCGTTCGCCCCCCCGTTCGAACCTCCCGCGGTTAGCGGACGCCGGCGTTGCGGAGGCGGAAGTGGCGGGGAGTAATGCCGACGGCGCGCTTGAACACGATCGAGAGGTGGTGTCCGTCCGCGAAGCCGCAGGCGGTGGCGATCTCTTCGATCTTGAAGGTCGTGGAGATCAGCAGCTCCTTCGCTCGCTCCACACGGAGGTGGGTGATTTCGGCGCTGGGGGATGAGCCGAGCAGGCGCCGGAAACGCTTCTCGAGCGGACGCCGCGAAATGGCGGCGGCGCGCTGCAGTTCGGCGGCGGAGATGGGACGGTGGAGGTTCTCGCGGATAAACTGCAGGGCCCGGCGCACCGGCGTGTCCTCGACCGCGAGCAGATCGGTCGACTGGCGCTCGCTGATCTTGAGCGGCGCGATGGTGACCGGTTGCGGCGGGGGACGGCCGCCCTCGAGCAGCGCGTTGAGCAGTTGCGCGGCCCGGAAGCCGACCTCGCGGCTCGCCAGGACGACAGAGGAAAGCGAGCGCTTGGCCAGTTCCTGGCTGGCGGTTTCGTTGCCCACCCCGAGGACCGCGGCGTCCTCCGGCACCCTCATCCCCTCGAAGAGGCAGGCGTCGATCACATTTGCCGCCATGGCATCGACGAAGCAGAAGATCGCCACCGGGCGCGGCAGATCCCTGACCCATCGGCGAGCCTGATCGACGAAGTGGGCGTTGTACTGGCGTCCGGCGAAGGTGAACGCGGGCGCGAAGAGGCTGCATTCGCAACCGGCCTCCGCCAACCGTCGGCGGAATCCCTCCCAGCGGCGGTCGGAGGCCGGATGGCCGGACCGACCCGCGTAACCGAAATGCCGGTACCCGCGGCGCAGAAGAAAGTCAGCCGCCATCCGCCCGACCTCAATTTCGTCGGAACACACGATCGGCAGCACCTCGTGGGGGAAGCGGGCATTGACGGCGACGGCGGGTCTCCCCAAGGCACGGGCCCACTTCAGATGCTCCTCGTTGTAGGGCTGCACGATCACCCCCGCCACGGCGTCGCGGTCGATGTCTTGGAGGTCCTTTTGATCCCGGATGTCGATTTGCAGGATCGTCCAAGCCGGCTGCTGGCGGGCGAAACGACAGACGCCAGCCAGGATCTCCTGACTGAAACTGGATCCCAGCCAAAATCCACAGACCACGGTGCGAGCGACCATCTCCGGCATGGGTACGCTGGTGTCCCGAGGCTGGGGCGGGCGCAAGTTGAAACGCCGGCCTCGCTGAGGCCGGACCGGGCGGAACGCAAGTGCGACCTCGAAAGACGCTCCGCGCACTGCCGGGCGAGGTCGCCGCCGGCTACGCTGATCGGGTTCAAGAAATCCTGTTCACCGTGCGCATCGCCTTCTTCCAAAACCGTCTTGGCCGCACCGACGGCGTCTCGCTCGAGGTCGACAAATGGCGCGTCGTCCTTCGCGACCGCCTCGGGCACCACGTCCGCTACTGCTCCGGCAACGATGATGTGCCGGGCAACGATGTCATCCCTGAGCTGTACGCCCAGCACCCCGTCACGTGGCGGATCCTGCGCAACGGCACGGTCGAGCTCACCGACTACGCGCGCGAGGAGGATCTCGAGCGCGACATCTACGCCCATGCAGATGTGATCGAGGAGCGCCTGCTGGCCTACCTGCGCGACGCCCGCATCGACCTGCTGATTCCGAACAACCTCTGCTCCGGCGGCTACCAGCCGGCCGCCGCGATCGCGTTCCACCGGGTGCTGCGCAAGACGGGGTTGCCGGCGATCGTGCACTCGCACGATTTCTACTTCGAGGCCTCGGGCGAGGTGAAGGCGACCTGCCAGACCGTGGCGAGCATCTACGAACGGTATTTTCCCCCGAAGCTGCCGAACGTGCAGCACGTCGTCATCAACCGAATCGCCCAGGCGGAGATCCGACGCCGCAAAAACCTCGAGGCGACGGTGGTGCCCAACGTCTTTGACTTCGATCAACCGCCCTGGGTGTCGGACGCCTACAATGCCGACTTCCGGGCCGCCTGCGGCCTCCGCGCGGATGACCTCGTGGTCCTCCAGGCGACACGCATCCTCGACCGAAAGGGCATCGAGCTGGCGATCGACGTCGTGGCCGCGCTGGGGGAACGGGAGAGGCGGCGGGGCCTGGTCGGGGTGCGCACCGCGGCGGGCGGGGTCGTGGGACCGGACTCGCGCATCGTGCTGCTCTGCGCGGGGATCATCGAGACGATCGGGATTTCCGGAGGCTACTGGCCGGCTCTGCAGGAGAAGGCGAAGCGGCTTGGCGTGGACTTGCGGCATGTCGGCGAGCGGGTGAAACACTCCCGCGACCGCGCTTCCGACGGCAGCCCGATCTACTCGCTCTGGGACTGTTATGTGCACGCGGACCTCGTGACGTATCCGAGCCTTTGGGAAGGTTGGGGCAACCAGTTCATCGAAGCCGTCTTCGCCCGCCTGCCGGTGGTGGTCTTCGAATATCCGGTCTGGAAGTCGGACCTCGGTCCGGCGGGATTCGAGGTGATCTCCTTGGGCGGGCACACCACCGGGCTTGATGCCGCCGGTCTGGCGACACTCGAGCCGGTGATCGTCGCGACGGCGGCCGACCGGATGGTCGAGCTTCTCCGGCGGCCGGAGGATCGGCGACGCATGGTCGAGCGCAACGTCACCATCGCTCGCGAGCACTTTTCACTGGATGGCCTCGAGCGCCTGGTGACAACGCTGCTCGGCAAAGCCCGCGCTCCCGGAGGCGGTGGCGCACCGCCGTGAGGAGAGCGGCCGGCGACTCGGTGCTGCGGCGGGGGATGATCCGAACCCGGATATTTCACGGTGCCGGATGCACAGGGGACACACCCCGTCGCTGGCGCGACACCCCTCTCCAGAGGGGACTCAATCCGAAATCCATTCGAAAAAATACCCTCTACAAAGGGGGGATTCGCACCCACTGGTTTGGGTCCCCTCTTGAGAGGGGTGGCGCGAAGCGACGGGGTGTGGCTCTTTCTTTGTAATTCGCAAGAGGTCGGCCTTCCGGTGCGCGTGTTCGGAGACTGGGATGGCGCACCCCTCGCTCAACCCAGTTCCGCCCACAATCTCGCCATCGCCCGCAGCGGATTATGTCCCAGATAATCCCGGCATGGTCCCTTCTGGGTGCGGCCGGGCTTGCGCTCCAGCGTCTCCGGCTCGCCGCCCAGCGGGTGGTAGAACTCCCAGACGGTGCCGGTGCGCCGGAACTGCGCGGCGGTGCGGTCCAGTGCCTTCTCGAGGAGCTGCCGCGCTCCTCGACGCTGGCCATACTTCAGGCAGCCCTCCACCGCCCAGAGCGTGAAGCTGTTCCACGCCGGCCCGTGGAGCATGCGAAGCTTGAAGGCGGGATCGCACCGGGCGATCGTGGCGATGGGATGGGGCGTGTTGAACCGCTCGGGGTTCAGCAGCGTCTGCTCGAGCGCCTGCCGGGCCTGCGGGGCGCTCGCCGCGCCCACGACGATCGGCCACATGCCCTCGAAGGCGTAGTGGCGGCGCTTCGGCTCCTTCACCGACCACGAGTCGTGAAACCACGCGGTCTCCTCGCAAAAGAAGGTCGTCTGGATCAGCTTCCCAAGACGATCCAGCGCCTGGTCGTGGACTTCGGCCGGCTTGCCCAGCCGTCGCGCCCAGTCAGCCGCGAAGCGCTGGCACCAGTAGATGTGGCTCGTCGCATCCACGCAGGCAGCGGGTTCGGGCGGCGGGTTCTGGAAGCGAATGCCTTGGTCCATGCCGCTCTCCCAGTCGCCCTTACCGTGGATGTCGGCGTAATAGTAGCCGCCATCGGCCGATCGGCGGACGGCATCGAACCTGGCGAGGGTGCGGCAGACGGCCTCGTATGCCCGCTCGAGCAGCTCCGCGTTTGCCTCCACGCGCAAGCAGGCCTCGACGCCCGCGGGCCACAGGGGCGGATAGCCTGAGGCGTTCTTCAGCCGCGTTGCCATCGGCGTCTTCGGCGGCAGCCAGAAGCGATCGGCGTTTTCGCCCATCCACACGAAGGGGATGGTGCCATCCTGGCGCTGGAGCGACAGCAGGTTGAGCATCTGCTTGCGAGCGATCTCGGGCAGCAGCGGCGCGATATCCAGCACCTGATGCACGAGGTCGAAGTGCCCGAAGGCCGGCCCGTAGCAGTAGCCCGGCCCGATCTCCAGCCACTTGTGGGCAAACGGCGGCTCGGCCGGATGGATGCTGCGCTGGGTCATCTCGGCGACGTAGTCCATCGGCGCCGCCCATTCGGGCTTGAGGGGCGCCGGGGCTCCACGCCGGTTCTCGGGCTTGGAGAGCAGCCCCGACGAAAGCATGCAAAAGGCCTCGGAGGAGACGGCTCGCTGGTTCGGCGCAGGTGAGGCCAGCAGGCGTCTCCCGGAGGCGAGTGGCGCAAACGCCGCCAGGCCGACGGCAGGCACGGCCGCGATCAGTGCCCTTCGGGTCATCGGGGTTCCGTTACCGTTCTTCATCGTACATGGGTTGCTGCCTGTTATTGGTTGAAATCGCCATTCCTCGCAGAATGCCCACGCTCGCGCTTGGAGGCGATCTCAAGGCTGGGACTGGAGGCGGTCGATCAGGAGGGCGGAGCGGTGGAAGCGGACCTCGCGGATCGCCCCCCGGAACCAGGACACCCGATTGAGACGCACGCCGAGGGAGTACCTGCCCCGCGGCGCCATCGGCCGGAAGGCAACGGGTCCTTCGAGCTCGAATCGGCCGTTGACGTAGTGGGAAAGCGTGCGGCCGTCGTACCGCAACGCGACCCAATGCCACACGCCGATCGGATGCGACTTCGCGCGGTCCACGAGGGGCAGTTCCCTAGGACCGTCGCGCAGGAAGGTGTCGAGGGCCCAGCGCCCGTCGGGGTTGACGCGCAGCTCAAGGAGGGCGCGGGCGCCCGCCTCGTCCTCGACGTGCAGGAATCGCTGCTCCTCGGGTCCGCCGGTGTCGGGCCGGAGCAGCACCTCGATGGTGAAGGCGGCGAGACCGGCGAGCGGGTTGACCGGCAGGATCAGGCCGTCGTCGACGCCGTCGAAGCGCACCGCGCGCTCGGCGATGACGGGCGCGCCCAGCACGGCGGGGACGGCGCCCCCGACGGAATCGAACCGATCGAGGACGATCCGGATCTCGTCCGGCGCCGGAGCGGCGGCCGTCGGTACGGCGAGGGCGAGCGACACGGCAAGCAACCGCAGCATGTCGTCGGAGCCGGGCTAGAACTTCCAGCGCGTCGTCAGCACAAAGTGACGCGCCGGATTCGGAGTGTAGGTGCCATCGACGACGCGCTTGTCGAAGAGATTGGTGACGTTCAACGCAACGTGCGTCCGCCGGCCCAGGAGCTTCGTGTCGTAGCCCAGATTGAGGTCGAAGATTTGGTAGGCCTTTTGGGTGAAATTCTGGAAGTCGGCGCCACCGAAGAAAATGATGTGCTCGCCGACATGCCGCATGCCGGCGCCGACGGAGAAGCCCTTGAGGTCGCCCTCGGCGAAGGTGTATTTGCCAAACAAGCCGCCGGAGAATTTCGGGACGCGGACGAGGCGGCTGCCGTTCTGCGAGATCGGGCCGAGCACGACGGAGGTGCCATTGTCGCGAAGTCCCGTGCCGGGGTTGACGTCGACGCCCTTCACAATCTCCGCCGTCCACGCGTAGGTGAAGTTGGCGAGAAGTTGCAGGTTGCGCTGCGGGGACCAGACGAGATCGCCGTCGATGCCCTCGCTGGCGGTCTCACCGCCGCCGGTGAGGAAGGTGACGTCGTAGGGGAAGCGGAGGCCTGAAGGTGTCGACGGGTCGCGGTTGCGCGGATCGTTTTGCGTCCGGGTGTAATCGATGGCGGGCTCATTGGTCCGCGCGACACGGAACAGACTGATCGTTCCGGTGAGCGTGTTCTGGCGCCAGTCGGTCTTGAGGCCGAGTTCGTAGCCCTTGCCGACAATCGGTCCAAGGGGCTGGATCTCGGCGGGAGTGGCGAGCGCGCCGGTGGCGGTGCGGGCCGTGCTGGGGACGAAACTCTCGGCGTAGCTGGCGAAAGCGACCAAGCCGGGCAACACGCGGACGTTCGCCCCGAACATGGGAGTTGTGCCCTTCTGGAGGTCGAAGCTGCGCGTGCCGGTGAACGGGGCGAAGACAGTGGTTTCGCCCTCCTCGCGGCGGACGCCGGCTTGGAGGATCACGCGGTCTTTCAGGAACTGGGAGCGCCAGGTGAGGTAGTAGCCCTTGCGGTCCTGTTCGGTAATCGTCTTGTTCTGCGGCCGATCGAAGGTCGTGATGCCCGCATCGATCTTCAGCGGCGGCTGATTGGCGGGAATGTAGAAAAACATCCCGTTGAGCGCCGGGCCGCGGTCGGCCTGTCCGGTGGGGGGTACCGCCCGGTTGAGGCCAGACGCCACGGCGATCGCGGTGGTGTCAAAGAAGAGACGCCGATTTGTCTCGTAGTCATTGATCCACTCCGCGCCGGCAACGAAGGTGTTCTTCACTGAGCCGAAATCGAGTTTGTAGACGGCGTCGGTCTGGTGGGTCGTGGTGACACGGTTGTTGTTCCGTGAGGCGAAGCCGGCGACGCCGAAGCTGTAGTCAGCGTTGGGTGTGTCGGTGAAACAGAATTTCTCGAAGTAGTGGACCTTGTACAGGTTGAACCCATAGCGGAGCGTCAGCTGGTTGTTCAACTTCCAGTCGGCATCGAAGCCGATGTTGTTCGAGCGGGCGTTAAAGCGGGTATCGGGTCCGGAAAGATTGTAAGTCCAGAATTGGCCCGGCGGATAGGCCTGCACCATGAAGGCGTCGACGGCGGGAGGCCGCGTACCGGTGCGCACCTGAATGTCGTTCTGCCAGTTGGCGCGGTTGGCGAACCAACGCAGGTAGTCGGCAGTGCGGCCGGCGGCGCGGGCGTCCTCGACCGCCTTGGCATAGACGTTGTTACCCCAGGGCAGGCCTTGGGCGAGATTGGACTTGGTGTCGTGGTGTTCGAACTCGAACATCAGGTTGAGGCCCGCGAGCGGCCGGGCGGCCACCTGGACCATGGAGTACAACTCGTCGCGGAATTCGTAGTCACGTTCGAGATCCTGCGAACTCGTGGCGTACATCGCGCGGACGGCGAGATCGTCGCCCTTGGTGCCGAAGACATCGAATGCGGTCTCGGCCTCCACCTCACCGGAGAGCAGGCTGGAGTCTCCCACGCGCAGCATCACCGAGCCGGAGTTCTTCACGAACTTCGGCTTCTTGGTGATGTAGTTGATCAGGCCGCCGGGGGCGGTCTGTCCAAAAAGGAGGGATACGGGTCCCTTGGCGACCTCGACCCGTTCGAGATTGCGGACGGTGACGTTGTAGCTGCGCCGGAACCCGTTTCGCAGGGCAAAGGGGATGTCGAATCCGCGGATCTTGGTGCCATCGCCCGAGCCGCCGATGCGACCGTTGTTCCCGAGCGTCGTCGTCGAGACGCTGGAGACGTACTTGAGGCCGTCGTTGAGGAAGTTGGCGCCGATGTCGTTGAAGAAGTCCTCCGTGAGGACAGCGATGTTCAAGGGCGTTTCGATGATTGGCGCCGCGGTGCGGGTGGCGGTCATCGTGTTGGTGGCACGGTATCCGTAATCCCGATCCGACTCGACCCGGAACGCGGAGAGCTGAACGACGTCTTCCGGCTTGGGCGCGGCTGCCGGGGCGGACTGGGCGAGGGCGGTGGCGAGCCAGGCAAGGGCTCCGAGGGAAAGCGCCGAGAGGCGCACGAACAACGTACCTGAGGTCATGGGTTTTTGGGTTGGTTAGTTCGGAGGGGCCGCGAAGAGAAGGCGGACCACGCCGTTTCATGCAGCGTAGCAGGTGCACGGACGGTTCTAAATGGCGGATCGCGTCCATTGCGTGACGAATTGCGTCCCTAACTCCGTGCGGTGTGGTGTCACCGAGCGTCTCGGAATTCCGGTGCGGCGATGGGACGCGGAAGTGAAAGCACGGGACGCACCCGAACCTACCCGTACCTTGCGGCGTCTGAGAGAATGCATCCCATCGCCTACGATGCACCGCGAGCCTCCCTTGCCCGACTTCGACCTCACGATCAGCCACGAGACGCTCCGCCGGTACCTCTCCCGGGCGGTGACCTACGCGAATACGCTCTCCTTCATCCCGCCGGAGGACGACCTTCGGATGATCGGGGAGATTGGGGCGCTCTTCCTGGGCCGGTGCGCCTACGAGTGGGTGCCGGTGCTGGACGACGAGGAGCATTACCGGCGGGCGGAGGCGTTCGCGGCGCGGGTGCATGCGATGAACCCGCGGATCATCTGTCAGGCGGGCGTCTTTGAGGCCGTTTACCCGGGCGTGGAGCGGATCGAAGTGCCGGCGTGGGTCTTTGCCGAGTTTGGCGAACCGGTCGAGCGGCGGACGTTCCGGTACGGCGAGATGGCCGACCGCGAGTTTGCCAGCGTGTATCCGTGGAAGCAGTTCGGGTCGGAGCACGGGAAGGTTCCGGACCTGACTGCGCGGGAGACGCAGCGCTATTTTTATTACCGGGCCCGGCGCTACATCGACGCCGGCTACGAGGCACTGCACTTGGGCCAGCCTCACCTCTACGGCGGGCGGGATCGAGGATTTGCCCTTTTCGAGGAACTCTGCGGGCGGATCCGGGCGCACGCCAGGCGGGCGGCGCGGCGGAGGCTGGTGCTGCTCGATGCGCACACGCATGGGATTGCCCGGGGCGGGAGACTCCTGCTCGATTTCCATTCGCGACCGATTTCGGCACGGGCGTGGAGAGAACAGCCCGAGAGGATTATCCTCCAATTCAAGGGCACGAGCCTCGGCGGGGTGGCGCCGAGCGGTTGGTCCTGCGCGCGGCTTCCCTACCTGATCGAATTCGACAACTGGGGCGGCTTCTCCCTCGACCCGGCGGCTTGGGCCGACCTCGAGCGGCGGGCGGGCGCGGGCCGCTGGGGCTGGGACGACATCGCCTGGTTTGCCCATCAGCCGGAGGACGAAAGAAATTACTTTCTGCGTTATGCCCATCGTTGGGTGCGTATCCAGGACCCCGATGCATTCCTCCAGCTGCCGGCGCGTCGGCTCCTCGGGGAGGCCGCGGTGAATCTCCGTTGTGCCGACGGCATCACTCGAACCGTCTGGCACTACCGCGCCAACCGCCCGGGCGACGCCTGTCCGGATGGTTTCGGCCAGGAGGACACGATTCGCTCCGTCTGGGCCGAGCCGGAGCCGCCGTGGCTCGCCGAATGGCACGCGACCCGGTTTGCCTCGCGCCCGCCGGAGCCCGACCTGACCCCCGACGGCCAGAATGTGCCGGAGCCGGTGGTGCTGGTGGGAGGCGTGCAGCAGGTGCTGGGCGGGGATGCCGGCCACAGCTGTTGTCCCTACACCCGGATGTTCCCGGTGGGCGGGGGTCGGTTCGAACTGGCGGCTGTCATCCCGTGGCCCGAGGAGTACACCGCGTCCGTCGCGGTGGGCGGCACGATGACGGAAGTTTACTGCCGGGGAGGGATGGCTGGCGGCAGCGAATACCGGATCCGCACGACCGCGCCGGCGCAGCGGGTCCGATTCGGTTTCGACTACGCGACGAGGGTCATGGTGGTGTTGGACGACGCGGGGCGCTCACTGTCGGTCGAATAGGTCGCGCGCCGCCGGTTTTGTGGCAGCAAGCTCGTTCGCCGGCGGGAAGGAAGGGTCGGCACCCCGTAGCGTTCGTGCTGGTCGCGGTCGCAGATCTCGTGGACGCTGCCTGCGTGCCACTGAGGTTGTGGTGGTTCCGGCGAGCGGAGCTGCCGGGTGGACCGGAGGCACCGCCGGCCCGGAGTTGAAACCTCACGGCCGCCGCATCCCGGGAATCTGTACCGTACAAACCCATCCGGATTGTCACGGCCCCCGCCCAAGGACAGAGTGGACCCAGCCTCCCCACCATTCTCCGCCGATGCCTCACCCTCCGATCTGTCGTTGCGCAGTTCTCGCCCTCAGTTGGTTCGCCGCCTGCCCGCTCGCGGCCAGCGAAACCTTCGTGGTGGCCCCGGCGAGTTCCGCCGCGGCGTGGGCCGGGGGAACCGCCGCCCCGGAAATGACGCATGGCGGCGCGCCGTCCATTCGATGGGAGCCTGCGCGGTCACCTGCGCTCAGTCTGCGACCGGCCAAGGCCGACTTCACGGCGGCGGGCTGGATGCGGATCTGGATTCATGCCAGCGAGGCGAGCGGGGACTGGCTCAACGTCACCGTCACCACCCGCGGCAAAAACCCTCGGACGGTGGACGTTGGCGTCGGGAAAAACCACTCGGCGGCGCAAAGTCCGGGCACCCCGAATGACGATCCGCAGAAGATGGAAGCCGACACGGTGAGCGGGCTCGTGCAGATTTCGTGGTCGGGCTGGCAGGAGGTCCTGTTGCCGCGACGATCGTTTGAGTCGACCCCGGGCAAGCGGCGCACCAACTGGCGCGACGTGCAGCGGATCGAGTTCTCGATTACCGCGAATCACACGCCCGGACTGGTGCTGCATTTCGGCGACGTCCGCTTGGGCGATCCCCAGGGGCCCCGGCTCTCCGACCGCGATTTGCTGGAGTTGATCGACTTGAATCGGCTGGAGCTGGCCGAGGTGCGGCGCGCCGCCGACCGCGGCGATACGGCTGCGGCGATCAAGGCACTCGCCGCCTACTATCGCCAGCGCCGCACCGTCAAATGGTGGTTTGATCCCCAGCAACGCGATCCGGCGAGCGTCAAACCCGACCTGAAGAGCATCGACGCCATGATGGCGGGCAACCTGACGATCCTCTACCGGCGGTATCCGTTCCGCGGCGGCGTGGCAGACTGGCACATCAATCCTACCGCCGGTCAGCCCAACCAAACCGACGAGTGGCTCTGGAGTCTGAATCGCATGGGTTACTGGAAGGAGCTGGGCGACGCCTGGTGGAAGACGGGCGATCCGAAGTATGCGAACACCTTTGTCCACCAGCTGCGCTCGTGGGCTAAAGCGATGCCGATGCCCAACCTGATGGACGAGGCCCCGGGCTCCGGCTGGCGCGGGCTCGAGGCCGGTCTGCGCGCCGACGAATCCTGGCCGGAGGCCTGGCATCGATTCCTGTCCGCTCCGGAGTTCACCGATGCGGATCTGATCCTGATGCTAAAATGCCTCGCCGAGCACGGTCGTTATCTCGCCGAGCATCGGGTGCCGGATCCCCATCTGCCTTCGACCAATCATTATCTGATTTCGTGGTCCGGACTCTATACAGTCGGCGTGGTGTTTCCTGAACTGAAGCCGGCGGCGCAGTGGCGCGCGGATGGTCTTTCCCGGCTGGTCGCGGCGCTGCAAAGCAGCCTGCTGGCGGATGGAGGCTGGTATGAATTTGCCCCGGGCTATCATCGCTGGGTGCTCGAGAAGGCGGTGGCCGCCTACCGACTTGCCCGCCTGATGGGCGACGAGAAGAGTTTCCCCGCCTCCTACCTGCCGCAGGCGCAACTTGGCTACGAATGGCTGGTCAAGCTCATGGCGCCCGACCGCACCTTCCCGAGGGTCAACGACACCGGGGCGGAGGAACGCATGAACTTCAAGCCGGAGCTCCTGCAGCTCTTCCCGGCGAGCCCGTTGCTGAAGTGGGCGGTCAGTTTGACTCACCCCACGAGCGTCTCGGGCCCGGTCGGTCCGCCGTCATGGCGCAGCCTCTCTCTCGAGAGCAGCGGCTATGCGGTGATGCGTTCAGGGTGGGGCCGGGCGGACAACTACGCCTGCCTTGATGTCGGCCAACTTGGCGGGTGGCACGGTCATCAAGACAAACTGCTTGGTCAGCAGAATTCATGGGCGCATTCCGGTTCGGGCAAATGGCCAAGGTTATGATATAGGGCCACCTCCATTGCCCTATAGGTTCGGAAACCATATGAGCGTCTGGTCACCACTCGGACTTTATTGTTCAAG
>SXSC01000045.1 GCA_005792355.1 Opitutaceae bacterium | reverse complement strand
TGGCAATTCTCGCGGTCGACGGGGACTTTTGGCAAAGGAATGAGTGGCAGGGGAATGAAAGGTCGGCGGATTTATTCCTCTGCCACCGATTCCTTTGCCATCCTGCCCCAGCGCCCACCGCCGAAAGCGGACCCGCAACCTCCAGGGAAAGACCGTGAGCCTCGCCGTCTCCCGGGCGCAATCCGTGTCGCTCGCCGCAGCCATCGCCAACTCGCTCACGGTGCAGACCTTGCTCAGAGCGAAGCAGCAGGTAAGCCGCAGCATACTCTTCACGACTCTGGCAGACACACAACGCCGCAAGCGCCTGCGGAAGAAAGTCCTCGGGATTACTTAAGCGCCATTCCGGACTGACCCCGTGGATCGGCTCCGTGGATCGGCTCCGATGGCCGCGAACTGCTCCTGGTTCTCCGCACCGAACCCGCCCGCGACGTCCAACTTCTTCTTGACCAGCTCGGTCTCACTTTGCCGCCACAACCACCTCCGCGCCCCACAGCCAACGTAGTGGCGACCTTTCGAAAACTCCCACGATGAATCAACGAGTTGCCAAATCCTAACCCGTCAGTTGCGGAAGCCGGGCTAGCAGCCCGAGGTAGGGACCGACCTCCGGGCGGTCTGCGGCCCGCTCGGAGAGCGGGCCCTACCGGCGCGGGCGCGCCCTACCGGCGTGGGCGCGCCAAAAGTAAAACAAACCCCTCCCGGATCCGATCCCCATGAAATCCAGTTTTCTTTCCGTCTGAGTCGCCGGTCCGGCGTTGGCGAGGTTGCGGAAGAATCGCACCCTGGCGCCACGGCGCGCTCGGCAAACTTTCAATCACCCGCCCGCCACCGGCGGGATGAACACGAGGCGGTCGCCTTCGCGCAGCGGCGCCGCCGAATCGACAAACGCATCGTTTACAGCGGCGCGCACCCGATCGCCCGGCAACGTGAAGCCGTGTCGCGCCCGCAACTCCTCGTAGAGCGCACCCGGCGTGGCTGCCGGCGTCGAGAGCGTCTCGGCGCCGAGGCCCCGCTGCTCGCGGAGGATGGCAAAATACTGGACTTGGAGGGTGATCATCGCGGCACCCGATAATCGCGCTTCCCGCCCTTTTTTTCCAGCAGTCGCACCGCTTTGATCACGATGCCGTGGGACACTGCCTTCGCCATGTCGTAGAACGTCAACGCGGCGACGCACGCACCGGTCATCGCCTCCATTTCGACGCCGGTCTTCGCGTGCGTCTGCACCCGGCAGTGAATCGCGATTTCCCCGCGCGCCACGTCGGGCATGATCTCAATCTGGCAGTCGTCGAGCGCCAGGGGGTGACAGAGCGGGATGAGCTCGCTGGTTTTCTTCGCACCCATCACGCCGGCGAGAATCGCCGTCTGAAAAATCGGGCCCTTCTTCGTCGCGATTTCGCCGTCGCGCAGCAAACCGGCCAGCTCACCCGGCAGGGTCACCAGCGCGACCGCGTGAGCCGTGCGTTTGGTCACGGCCTTGGCACCGACATTGACCATCGACGGTTGGTCGCGGGCGTCGAGGTGGGAAAAGGAATTTGTCCGACGTGGCACGGGAGTGAGCGGGATTTTTTGGATCGATGGCGACGGGAAGGATCGTCGCCGACAAATTCCTAATTTCAAAGACCAGAATGACGAATGAAAATAAGGTTTTTGCGCAGCAAAAATCCTAAACCCAGGGGAAAAACGGCGCGATCGTGCCGGCGGGAAATTCGCCCGGTTCCGCAGGGAGCTCCACAAAGCCATCCGTGCCCACCAGCCCCGCGAAATCACCCGAGGTGTTGCTCGGATCCGGAGTCGCGAGCAGTTCGGCGCCCGGACCGCTGGAGAGTTTCACGGGCAGCAGGTACGCCAGTTTCGGCCGGAATGTCACCGGCTTCGCCAGGGCGGCCAGCCGCGGCGGATCCGCGCGCAAGCCACTCGCGTGCGCCAGCGCCGGCAGGACGTAGCGGTGCAGGCAGGTGTACGCCGAAACCGGATTCCCCGGGAGCGCAAACACCGGCGTGCCTCGCGCGCTCAGGCCAAACCAGAGCGGTTTGCCGGGCCGTTGCGCGACGCCCTGGAAGATCTTCCTCACACGCTGCCGGTCGAGTTCACCCGGCAGGAAATCGAATTTTCCCTTGGAAATGCCGCCGGAAATCACCACGACGTCGAACTCCGCGAGAATGTGCCAGATGAGATGCTCGATCTCCTGGCGCACATCGCGGAGGTGAAACCGCGAGATGTTGGGATACCCCGCCGCCAGCAATGCGGCGCGCAGCGCGTAGTCGTTGCTCCGGCGGATCTGGTGTGGCGCGACCGCCGTCTCAACTTCCACGAGTTCATCCCCGGTCGCCACGACCGCGATCTTGGGTGCCTGGCTGACCGTGAGCGCACTGCAACCACACGCCGCGGCCACGGCGATCTCACGTCCGGTCAGGCGGGTGCCCGGACTCACGATCACGTCGCCGGCGCGGTGGTCCGTACCACGGCGGTGGATGGCGTGGCCGGCCACAAGGTGTTCCCTCGCTCCGGTGATGGTGATGCCAGTCCCGTCCCGTGAGGTTTCTTCATATGGCACGATGCAGTCCGCGCCTTCCGGCAGGACCGCGCCCGTCATGATCTCGATGCACCCATCCGGCGCCGCGCCGAGCTGAAACGCCCGCATGCCGGCCGCCTGGACGCCCTCAACCCGAAAAGCGGTCGTGCCCGCCGCCAGCGCCGCCGCCCGGAGCGCGTAACCATCCAGCGTCACCCGGTCGAAGGGTGGGAGGTCACGGTCGGCGCGGACTTCGCCACGCAGCACGCGACCATGGGCGGCCCCCAGCGGACAGTCCTCGCGAAAGAACGGCGTGATATTTTCGAGGATGAGCCTCTCGGCCTGGGCGGGGGTGAGCATTACGTTTCTGCCCAGAAAACACCGCGGCCGCCTGCAGCGCACGGAGAAACTGGCAAAATTCCCGAGTCTGTGTCCTCTATTTCTCCTTGGCCGCCGTTTCCCCAACTCCTTCCGCGCCGGTGCAGGATCAGTTCGATCGCCCCCTGCGCGATTTGCGCATCTCGGTCACCGACCGCTGCAATTTTCGCTGCCCCTATTGCATGCCGGCGGAGATTTTCGGGCCGGGCCACGTCTTCCTCCGTGATCCGCAGTTGATGACCCTCGCGGAGTTGACGCGCATCGTGCGGGCGTTCCGCGCTCTCGGCGTCGAAAAAGTCCGCCTGACCGGCGGCGAACCGCTGCTGCGCTCCGACGTCCCGGATCTCATCCGCGCCCTCAAGCAAGATCTCGGCGTGAAGGATGTCGCGCTCACGACCAACGGCTGGCTGCTCGAGAAACTGGCCCCGGCCCTCCGCGCGGCCGGTCTCGACCGGCTCAACGTCTCGGTCGATTCCCTGGACGACACCACGGCGGGCAAACTCAACGGGCTCGGGTTCAAGGTCGCCCGCGTGCTGCGTGGCATCGACGCCGCCGCGGCCCTCGGTCTGCCCATCAAGATCAACTGCGTCGTGCAGCGCGGCGTGAATGACGCGGAGCTGCCCGCGCTCTGCGAATATTTCCGGGCGCGCGGCCATGCCCTGCGGTTCATCGAGTTCATGGATGTCGGGAACACGAACCATTGGACGGCGGATCGGGTCGTGCCCGCGCGGGAGCTGGTGGAACTTATTGGCGCGCTCTGGCCGCTTGAGCCTGTGGGACCCGCCTACTGCGGGGAAGTTGCCGCCCGCTACCGCTACCGCGATGGTCGCGGGGAAATCGGGCTCATCAGCTCGGTCACGGCACCGTTCTGCCGGGACTGTCATCGCGCGCGGCTCTCGGCCGACGGGAAACTGTTCACCTGCCTCTTTGCCTCGCTGGGCTGGGATGTGCTCGGGGCCGCGCGGTCGCCCGGTGCGACCGACGCCGAACTCGAGCATTTTCTCCGACGCATCTGGCAGGGCCGGATGGATCGATACAGCGACGAACGGGCCGAGGTGATCGCGGCCGGGGAGCCTCGCGCCAAGGTCGAGATGAGCTATATCGGCGGCTGAGGATTTCGCTCCGCGAAAACCTAGTGATAACGCGCGGCGCGCCCGAGGTAGTTCAGCATCCAGATTTCTTTCCACACCCGATAGCGCCCTTCCTGGGTGAACTTGCCCAAGTCCTCGCGTTCGGCATGGGGATAAAGGAAACCCAACTCCGTGTTGAGCTGATCCAGCTCATGTTGCACCGCGTTCAAATCCGTGAGCGGATCCGTGGCGAACGGCACGACCGCCGCCCCGACCCGGCTCAGGCGGGCCCGGTGGCGTTGGATCAAGGCGGGCAGGGCGCGCCGCCAGGGTGCCCGTTCGACGAACCAGTTCTCCGGATAAAACCCGGCGAACGGAATGTAGAGATTATCGGTCAGGTAACGTCCACCGTCGGAAGTGGTGGTGGACACCGCCGAGCAGACGGTGATCGCGCCGGATCCCTGGGGGATGAAGCTCACCTGTACCCGCAGCGTGGCCGGAGCATCCTGGTAGATCGAGGTGCGCAGGAAAATTCCTCCGCCAATCTCCGCCTTCAGGGCCTGCACCTGGCGAAATCCCTGGGCCTTCAGCCACTCGCGGGTTTTGAGCAGGCGGGGTTGCACCGGCCATTCATCGCCGGACGAATTGACGGTGTAGCGCGGAAACAAGGGCAACGGGCTCAGGCTGTGGGCGGTAATCGCCAGCCAGTCGTAGAGCGTGATGAGCAGGAACCAGATGATGAAAAACACCGCGACCAGCACCCAGAAAGGCCGGTCAATCAAGTCGTATTCCACGCAAAACTGCGCGCTGCCAAAGGCGAAGACAAACCACCGCAGCCATCGGTCCGCGATCAGCAGCACGGGCGAAGCCGTCCGCTGGTTGATCTGCATCAGCACAATCAAGACCAGCAACGCCGCCAGGAGCGCGGTGAGGATGATATGGGAGGTCGACACGAAGGAGGAGACAGCCGGCTGGAAGTGAACTTGACCAACCGCGGTGAATCGCCGTGCCGTCGGTCCGGCCCTCAGCTCAGCCGCACGGGCATGATGACACAGACAAAGTTTTCCAGCGTCTTGAAGACCCCGGGGCTCACTTCATCCTTCACCTCGAAGAACACCTCGTCCTTCGTGAGGGCCTTCAGCGGATCCATCAAGAAGGCCGGGTTGAACGCGACCTGAAGATCGGGACCACTGTAACCGATCGCCATCGATTCGTGCGCTTCGCCAAAATCCGGGCTCTGCGCCGTGAGTTCGAGCAGGTTGCTCGAGAGTTTGACCTTCATGGAATTGGCCTTCTCGGAACACACGAGAGCGGCGCGGTGCACACATTGCAGGAACAGCTCGCGCTCGAGCTTGATGCGCTGGTGCGTTTCTTTGGGAATAACCTGTTGGTAATTGGGATAATTTCCCTCGACGACCTTCGAGTAAAGATAGACGTGGTCGATGAGGCCGCTCGTATCCTTGTCGGTCGCAATCTGAAAAGCGGCCCGGCGGTCGTTGAAGTTGATCTTCACCTTTTCGCCCTTGTCGAGGAGACGGGTGAGCTCCGCCACCGTCTTGGCCGGCAGAATGATGGCACCGGCACTTTCCGCCGGAACCTCCATTTCCTTCGCCGTCAGCGCCAGTCGCCGGCCATCAGTCGCCACCAGCGAGAGTTTGCCATCCCGGAAGTTGAAATAAACGCCATTGAGGATGTATCGCGTCTCATCGGTCGACTGAGCGTAGGCGACACTCTTAAGCATCGTGGCGAGTTCACCCTGTTCGAGACTGTAGGCCTTTTCTTCGCCAAACTCAGGTAATGGCGGAAACTCCTCCCGACCAATGCCCATGATCCGAAAGGTTGAACCACCGGAAGTGAGCTTCACATGGTGGGTGGGTGACCCGTCGAAAGACACGTCGAGGTTGGGCAGTTCGCGCACGATTCCCGCGAGTCGCTTCACCGGGAGGGTGACGGCACCCGTCTCCTTCACCTCAGCCTTGATTTTACAGCGGATCCCGAGATCGAGATTGGTCGTCGTCAGCGAAATCTGATCCTTCTCCGCTTCGATGAGCACATTGCTCAGAATCGGCATGGTGGCTTTGGAGCCGACCACGTTGAGAACCTGGGCCAGGCCGTTGGCGAAGTGATCGCGGTTTATTTTGAATTTCATCGGGGCGACTTGATGTAAGTCTGGTAGAAGCTAACAAAGGCTAAAAGGATAGGGGTTCAATAAGGAATTCTATCAGTATTCATATATGCTGCGAACAAGCGCAGCAACCCGCCACTTTCACTCGCACAATCGGCCGATTTTCATGGTGGAGAACTTCCGGAAAACCGCGAGGAAGTAGCCAGTTGCTCACCGGCGGCAGCTTGCTCGTAAACTCCCCCCAGGTTCTTCACAGGCTTTTCGGTGCTGGCGGACGTGGCTCATGCAGGTCGATGCCAGGTCGCCCCCGCCGCACATGCCGAAACAACCCGAAAAAGATGTAACCGAGGCAGATTCCCAACACGGCATATTCCTTGTAGAAAACTACGAGACCGATGGTGATGAGTACGCCCACAAACGGCCGCATTCGCGTCTGCGTCATCATGTCGACATTCTTGCCACTGGGATAACGCACCGTACTCATCATTAGAAATGCCACCAACAGCATCAGGGGTGGCAGAGCCAGCGCCCACGATTTCAGGGAGCGATCCATCTCTCCCAGCCGGAGCATGAATAACACGGTTGCGGCGACGGTCGTGGCTGCGGCCGGCACCGGCAGCCCGACAAAGTCCTTGCTGGAGTCCTTGGTCCCGGGTCGGAGCAGCGGATTAGTGATCACATTGAATCGGGCGAGCCTCATCGCGGCGCAGAGCAGATAGATGAAGCCAATAAACCACCCGATGTTGCGAAACCATTGATAGTCCTGCGCCTGCGTCGGCGAGATGATCAGATAAAGCATCAACAGGGCCGGGGCCATGCCGAAAGAAATCACGTCGGCGAGCGAATCGAACTCCGCGCCGAAGAGCGATTCCCGCCCGCCCATCCGCGCGAGGCGACCATCCAAGGCGTCAAAGCCCGCGGCGCCAAAAATAAACCAGACGGCATAGCGGTAATGCTCGGCATTCGTGGCGCCATTGTACTCGTTCGTGAGCGAGGTCTCCGCCAGCCGGGCCTGGATGCACTGCAGAATCGCCATGAATCCGCAGAACAAATTTCCCGCCGTCATGAGGTTCGGCAGAAAATAGATCCGGCTCGCGCGATTGACCGAATACGGATCGTCGGGGTCGGGCGGAATCCGTGGCGGACTTTTTATCATTTCGTGAGACTCTCCAGGTACTTCCAGAACTTCGAATGCTGCTCCACCAACTGCTGCTCGGAGACGGGGAGCTTGTTGCGCAACAGGAAATCCTCAAGGGAGTTTCGATGGAGCATGTAGTTGATCAGGAGCGTGTCGCCGTTCACCTCGAAATAGAACCGAAAATCGCCGGCGCGCAGTCGGAACAGGGATTTTTTCCCCCGATGAAAATGCCCCAGCGGCTCCCGCGGATTCGCCAGGTCGGCTGCTTTGAGGGTGCTGATCGGGTCGATGGCGTCGAGCTGGGCGATTTGGTCGAGCTTGTTGAGCTCCAGCATGGCCTGATCCGAGAACGTCACTTGGTACATGGCACCCCTTTGGCCCGGCCGAAACCGGGTTCTGTTGGGTGGGTCATCACCCCTTGGGTTCCGCGCCCGGAGAATGCAATCGTGCGATCCATGAAACGCCCCGGTCTATCCCCCGTTTTTCCGTCGGCAACGCTATTCCTTGCCGGGGTGGGCGGCTGGCAGGGCGCGTCTCCCGGTTTACGGCCGCGGAGCGAAGGAGGGGCGCTTGCCCAAGCGCCCATGGCATGCACCGCTCGTCGATGGTTGGGCAACCACCTCTGCCTCCCTCCGCCCTTTTTGTTTCGCTCGGGACGCCGGACAAGCTAGTGACCGGCCATGCCCGTTTCCCTCTCCGCCATCCGCGCCGCTCAGCGCCGCATCGCCGGGGGTGTCATCGTGACCCCGTGTCCGGAATCGATCCCGCTCTCCGAAATCACCGGGGCGCGGATCGTCTGCAAACTCGACAACTTCCAACGCACTGGCTCGTTCAAGGAACGCGGTGCCCGCAACGCGCTGCTCCGCCTCGCGTCCGACCGCCGGCGCCGCGGGGTGGTCGCCGCCAGCGCCGGTAACCACGCGCTGGGCCTTGCCTACCACGGCAAGCTGCTCGGCGTTCCTGTCACCGTCGTGATGCCCGACTACGCGCCGCTCATCAAGATCGCGACTTGCGAACGACTCGGTGCCCGCGTGCTCATCCGCGGGCGCGACTTCGCCGAGGCCCGCGCGGTGGCGGACCAGCTCGTCGCCGCCAAAGGTCTGACTTACATCCATGGTTTCGACGATCCCGATATCATCGCCGGCCAGGGCACGCTCGGCCTCGAAATTCTGCGACAGGTTCCGGACGTCGATGCGATCGTCTGCCCGATCGGTGGCGGCGGACTGATCGCCGGGGTGGCGGTCGCCGTCAAATCGCTGCGACCGCGCGTCAAGGTCATCGGGGTCGAAAGCGCCGCCACGGGAAATTTCGCCGCGGCGCTGCGGGCGGGAAAACCGGTGCGGGTTCCGCGGCGGGCCACGTTGGCCGACGGTCTCGCCACGCTGACCGTCGGCGCCAACGCCTTCGCCTTGGCGCGCCCGCGGGTCGACGAGGTGGTCTCGGTGGGCGAGGACGCCATCGCGCTCGCCATCCTGCGCATGCTCGAACTGGAGAAAACGGTGGTGGAGGGCGCCGCCGCCGCGCCGCTGGCCGCGATGATGGCCGGCAAGCTCGCTCATCTCGCGGGCCGGCGCGTCGCGCTCGTCGTTTGCGGTGGCAACATCGACCCGGCGATTCTCAGCCGGGTGATTGAGCAAGGTCTGGTGCATGATGGCCGGTTGACGCGGTTCACCGCCGTGATCAGCGACCGGCCGGGCGGCCTGGCCGAGCTGTGCCGCGTGATCGCGGGCTGTGGGGCGAGCATCAAGGACATCGCGCACGACCGCGCCTTCAGCGGACCCGACGTGAGCGCCGTGAATGCGGTGTGCACGGTGGAGACGCGAAATCGCGCCCACATCGCGTCCCTGCACCGGGCGCTGCGGAAAAATGGGTTCCCGGTGCGATGAATATCGAAAGCGAAACCCCACCGGGTAGGGCCCGACCTCCGGGCGGGCCGTCAGGATTGCCGCCAGCGTTTCCGACTCGGGTAAATCTCAACCACGCGACTCCGTCTTGGGTGAAGTCCGGGGCGATGTTTTTCGTCACCGGATGCTGCGAGGAGCGTGGACGAAATCAGCTGTGCCTGCCCGAAATCGGCAGAGGATTGCTCGATGCGGCACAATTTTACCATGCAAAAGGTGACTGGTTTTGCCGGCTGTTTCTCCTGATGCCCGACCATTTTCACGCGCTGATTGTACCTTCGCCGGACAAGCAACTCGGGCGACTCTTCGGCAATTGGAAACGATTCACGGCGTCGAAACCGCAAGTTGTCCGGCAAAAAAAACTTCATCGACCACCGGTTGCGCAATGATGAGAGCAGGGAGGACAAGGCGCGCTACATTCGCGAAAATCCCGTGCGTGGAGGGCTGATCGGCGAAGGTGAAGTGTGGCCTTACGTAATCGAGAATTGAGGCTAATCAGCCTGCGGCCCGCCCGGAGGTCGGGCCCTACCTGCTGAAAATCGTGACCGTCTCGTGCCGGGCGGCCACCCCTACCGTTTCCCCAACAGGCTCTTCACCACATCGCGATGTACGCGGTTGCTGAGCCCGGCCAGATGCAGCCGCATCGCCTCCACCACGCCGTTCGTATCGCGAGCGCCGATGAGTTTGCCGATCTCGCGATGCGCATCGACCACGCCGTGCACGTGCGTCGACAACAGCGGGTTCTCCCTGCTCTTCGCCGGAATCTTCGTTTCGGGCAGCCGGTAGAAGACGTAGTTGCACTCGAGCATCAGCAAGTCGAAATCATTGATGAACCTCTCGTTTCCACTCGCCTCGACCATCGTCTGGTGAAACTGCCAGTCGAGTTCCAGCCAGCGGGCGGACGGCGCGTCCGGCGCCTCGCGTTCCATCGCGTCGCAAATCATGTCAAGCTGCACGAGGTCGCTGGCGGAGTGGTTGTGGCAGGCGGCCCGCGCGGCTGCCAGCTCGATGGCCTCGCGATATTCGTGCAGATGTGTCACCTCGGCCGGACCGTAGTCGCGCAGGCGCAGCCCCCGGTTCACGTCATCCTTCAGCAGGATTCCTTTGGAAACGAGTTTCTGCAGCCCTTCGCGCACAGGAATGCGGCTCAGCTTGAGTTTGGCGGCGAGGTCGCGCTCCACCAGCCGGTCGCCGGGCAGAAACGCTTCGGAAAAAATCAACCGCACAGCTTCTGCAGATTCGGCGGGGTGCGATCGATCTTGGGTTCGAAGAGCCGGCGGCGTTTCGGCATGGCGGCGCGGAGCCAAGCCCGGATCGGCGCGTGTGAGAAGCCCGGATTTGGCGGTTGGGAAACTCGATCTTCAGGAGGATCGGATCTGGGAGGGGGTTGCAAGGTCCGTTGCGAGAGTGGAATCAATCCCGAAAAAACCAGGCAGTCGGATTCACCACCGAGGCACAAAGTCACGGAGGACAATCCCCGAACGTATTCGCGTAATCAGCGGTCAAATGGACCGGCCGGAGCGGCGGTCATTTTTTCGAGGCAGCACGCTGCCACTTGGCCGCACGGCCGGTGCCGGAGGAACTAAGCAGTCCCTCGTCGCGCAACTGGCGAAGAACGAGGCGCACCATGTCGCGCCCGACTCCTGGGCAAAGCCGTTCGAGGTCGGAAATCGCAAACGGCGCAATCTGACGGAGCGCGGCCTCGCGCACTTGCTTGGTTTTTGAGCCGCGCCCGGGTGTGATGTGACCGAGGCGCTCCTCAAATTCCCGATAGGCGCGTATCAGCGTGCCCCAAAAGTAGCGCAGCCACGGAAAAGGATCGTGGTTCCCTTCGTGCCAATGCCGCGAACTGGCCTCGAGCGCTTCGTAGTAGGTCACTTTCGATTCCTCGATGACGCGCTCCAGGCTGATGTAGCGCCCTACGTCGTGGCCGGCATGGTAGAGCGCGAGCAGCGTCAGCAACCGGGCGACGCGGCCGTTGCCGTCGCGAAACGGATGGATGCAAAGAAAGTCGAACACCAGCAATGGCACCAAAATAAGCGCATCAGGAGCATGGGCGGCGTGGGCGTGCCGCCAACCGGCGAGAAGGTCTTCCATCGCTTGAGGCGTGGCCAACGCGGGAACCGGACGGAATCGCACGCGGCGGGTGCCATCGGTGTGAAGGTCGACGATTTCGTTGTCGGTGATTTTCCACTGGCCGCCTTCACCGGGCAGGTAGCGAAAAACAGTTTGATGAAGCTGTAGGATGAGATTGGGCGACATCGGCATGGCCGGTGCGGAATCGTGAATCAGGGCGAGGGCGTCGCGATAGCCGGCGATTTCCTGTTCGGAGCGGTTGCGCGGCGCGGCGTGATCGAGCACGATTTTTTCCAACTGAAGGCGTGGGGCCTCGATTCCCTCGATACGGTTGGATGACTCGGTGGATTCAACGCGGGCGACTTTGCGCAGCGCTTCCAGCGTTTCGGGCGTCTGTTTGCGGAAGAGATCCTGCTTACCGCGGTAAGACCCCAAGGCCTGAACGGTGACAAGATCGGCGCGTTCGAAGCGGAGTCGTTCAAGGAACTCTGGGGTGAAGGAATGCATCGAGCATGGGTTAATTTCACAGTTTTAAGGGTAATACGACGCCGAAATTACCCTATTAAACGGCATCTTACCCCATTTGTGCGGACATGGCTGCAACACACCGAGAATCGTTCTGACCCCATCTTTCTGCCCATGCCTTATGGCCGGGTCAGCTTCGAGTATGTGGAGTCCAAGACCAAGAAGCGCCGGACTTGTACGCTCGAACGTGACGACTTCATCGCCCGCTTCCTCCAGCACGTCCTCCCGCCGGGCCAGCATCGCATCCGCTATTTTGGGTGGATGCATCCCTCGGCGAAAAAGCGCCGGCTGATCGTCGAGACTTTGCTCGCGGTGCGCATCGTCGTGCGCCCGAAATGCGAGCCGCCGCCCGCCTGGCACCGCTGCTGTCCGCACTGCGGCCAGTTCACCCTCGTCGTCGTGGCGAAGTTATGCGGCCCAAGACGGCGCGAGCGCGAATAGTCCGGCGATAAAAGAGGACATGCGTCGGGCACGGGCCGAGGCGGAGCGCGCGATCGCGCTCGATCCGACATTGCCCGACTCCTACACGCCGCTGGGCTACTGGTTCATGCTCGAAAAGCGTTACGCGGAAGCCGATCGGCAGATTCAAAAAACACTTGAGCTCAACCCGAATTACATGATGGGGCATTCCTGGCGCGCGGTCTTGCGCCTCGCCCAAGGCAGGCTCGACGACGGCCTGCGTGGATTGGAGAAAACGGCGGAGCTCGACCCGCTGTGGGCGGTAAACCTGGCAACGCTCGGCGAAATATTGATCTATGCCTCCCGATTCGATGAGGCCCTGAAAATAACGGATCGAGTGAATGCGCTGCGGCCGGACATCTACATTCCGTCGTTTGGCTACCGCGCGCGGGCTCTGCTCGCACTGGGGCGCAGGGAGGAAGCCATCGAAACGGCGCGATTAATCCGGACTCACCTCACCAAGAAGCCGCGACGAGAGGCGGACGCCTCTGCGATCTGGGTGCTGCGGGAGGCGGGCTTGCCCCAGGAAGCCGCCGCCTACGGCGAGGAGCTGTACAAGACTCTGCCCGACACGAGTCACCAGCGGGGATTTGCGTTGGGGGCGTTGGGCCGCTTCGACGAGGCTTTGCCGTATCTGGAAGAAACGCCGCAGTCACATTTGCGGCGGCTGTATTGGGATTCGATTTGGGACCCGTGGCGCAACGACCCGCGCTTCAAGCAGCTCAGCGAAAAGCTCGGCTGCGTCGAAGAATACAAGCTCGCGCGCGAGACGCTGGCGCGGATGACGAAGGCGCCGCCGCTCACGCCGTCATCCGCCACAGCGCGCTGACGGGCACCGCGTGCAGATTTGGACCAAAGGGGACGCTGGCTGAGCCGGTGTAGAGCAAGATGCCGTGCATAAATTTTTTCCCGGCCGGAAAATCCACCACATTGTGGGTGATCTTCAGCCGCAAAGGGGCGGATTTACGTCACTTTTCGGATCCCGGCCGGCGCCGTCGCGCGGTTGCGGGAGCTCACGGACGGATTCGCGCCCGATGGTGAATCATGCGACACGCCCCGTGCGTTGTTTCACGCGAAGGCGCGAAGTCATGGGGCTGGCGCGGGCCTGTTCAGCTTCACGGCTTCGCGTGAACCCGGCTCGGATCCACTCGCAATCTGCCGCCCGCCCGGCCTCACCGCATCGTCATCAACGCGGCGTAGGTTTCGATGCCGTCCCAAAGGAACTGCACCTTCACGTTTTCGTTCTCCGCGTGCTGGTTGTTGTCGGAGTTCACGACCGGCACCGTGATCAGCTTCGTGCCCAGCATCTGCTCGATGGTGATGAGCGGGAGCGTGCCGCCCAAGGACGGCAGCTGCACGATGGGATAATCCACCGTGGACTGCACCGCCGCAACGACCGCCTGCGCGATCGGGAGATCCATCGGCGTGCGCTGCGCGTTGGTGCCGGCGGACTTCGTGTCGACGCGGATCAGCCGGGCGTGCCGGGCGCGCTCGGCGTCGGTCGGATCGCGGTCCAGCACGTGCCAGCCGCGCGCCTTGATATGGGCGACCACCTTGGCGATCTGGCGCTGCGCGTCGTTGCCGAGCACGAGCCGGAGATCGAGCGTCGCGCGCGCGATCGTGGGAATAACATTGGCCGCAAGCGCGCCGGCGTTGGCCCCTTGGATGCCGTTGATGCTGAGCGTGGGCAGATTGAAACCCTCGAACAACGTGCGGCCCGCTACTTCCGTTCGCGCGAGACCGAGTTCGCGCTTCAAGTCCTCCTCGACGGACGGGATCGCCGCCACCGCCCCCTGCTCGGCCGGCGTGAGAGGAATCACATCGTCGTAAAAGCCCTTCACCAGCACGCGCCCGTCGTCGTCCTTCATCGAAGCGAGCAGGTTGACGAGCGACTGCGAGGGATTCGGCGCCCAGTTGCCATAGTTGCCGCTGTGCAACGGGCGTTTGGGGCCGAAGACGGTGAGGTGCAGGTTCACATCGCCACGGACTCCAAACACGACGGCCTTTTTCCCGGAGGGATGGCACGGCCCGTCGAGAATGATCCAGAGGTCGGCGCGCAACCGCTCGCGATGGGTTTCGATCATCTCGCGCAGGCTCACCGAGCCGATCTCCTCCTCGCCGTCGAAAAAGAACTTCAGGTTCGCCGTTGGCACCGCCCCGGTGGCGACGAGGGCGGAGTAGGCGTTGAGCGTCGTCATCACGCCCGCCTTGTCGTCCGCGCTGCCGCGGCCGGTGAGGCGCCACTGCGGGTCGACGCGGTCGCCCGATTTCCAGTTTTCAACAATCTTTCCGCCTTGCTCGGCTGGTGCGGTGACGAACTTCGGTGCAAATGGTTCCCAGCCCGGCGCCCATTGCGCGGGGTTGACCGGCTGGCCGTCGAAGTGGGCATAAAGCATGATCGTGCGCGTGGCGCCGGGGACCTTCACCTCGCCGTAGACGACGGGATTCGAGTTGGGCGACGCCACGGTGAGCAGGCGCGCGTCGATTCCGCGGCGCTTCATCATCGCGACGATGAAGTCGGCATTGCGGCGGATGTTGGCGCGATCGATCGAGATGTTGGGAATCGCGAGGAGTTCGCGGTACTCGTCGATCAACTCTCGCTCATGTGCGACGCGCCACGCGCGGACTTTTTCCTGCAGTGTTGACGGCGCCGCGTGGGAAAGGCTGAACAAGGACAGCGCAACCAAGCACGGGCCGAGGCGGAGGGTGATCATGGGAGAGAGATTTCACCCCCGCGCCGCGAATGCCAAGTTTAGAGAGAAATCTCGGCGGCGGTGCCGGCCCGCATGGTTCGAGTTCCTGGATCGGCTCCGCCGCAATCCGCCAGAGGACGGACAAGCGCGCCTCTGGCGAACCAGCGGAATGAAGCCCTTTCTACCCAGGGCGGCGCAGCCGGAACCCACCTGAGGCGGGCAAGCCGAACCGGAACTCCAATCCTTTGTACAGAAGGCAACGAAGCAAACGAAGGGAGCGGCTTCCGGCCCGGAGGGGAATCGGCCTCCATCGCGGCGGGAGACGAACGACTCTTCGTTCTCTTGGTTGCCTTCGGTTCAAATTCCGTGGCTGGAAAATGCACGCAGCAAAACCACAACCTCAGATATAGCAGTGCGGCCTTTTTTCGAGACTGCGCTCGAAAAAAGTGGCGTGCTTCGCACGCAGCCGGATTTGCACCACAGAGACGCAGAGGACACAGAGAATACCGCCTGCCGAAAAGCCCGGCCAAGGCTACTCACTGACGGGGTGAAGCACTTTC
>SXSC01000044.1 GCA_005792355.1 Opitutaceae bacterium | reverse complement strand
TTGAACAATAAAGTCCGAGTGGTGACCAGACGCTCATATGGTTTCCGAACCTATAGGGCAATGGAGGTGGCCCTATATCATAACCTTGGCCATTTGCCCGAACCGGAATGCGCCCATGAATTCTGCTGACCAAGCAGAAAAACATCACCGATTTCTTTGGCATGACCCGGACCCGCGTCACTCCGGAGTTGCTGCAATTCTATGGCTTGCCCGAAGATGGCAGTCTCAGCCAGTACGAGTTTGCCACCAGGACGAACGCCGGCAACGCCACGGTCAAGGGAGTGGAGATTGGCTACCGCCAGTCCCTCACCTTTCTGCCCCGTTGGGCGCGGGGCATTCAGTTGAATGGAAATTTCACGCGGCTGTCCAGCTCCGGCAGTGCCACCGCCGACCTGTCCGGGTTCAATCCGAAGAAATATTCCGGCGGCGTCAGTTTGACGCGCGAGCGGTATTCCATGCGGTTGACCTACAGTTTCCAGGACAAGACGAGGGACAGCGCCACTCCGGTGAGCGTGGCCAATGGAATTCCAGCCAACACCTTCAATTACACCGATGCGTATGCGCGTTGGATCGCCGACGCCCAATATAGCTTCAACAAGCGGCTCACGTTCTACGGCATGCTCAAGGATATCGGCGGACTGTATGTCCATCAACTCCGCTACACGACGGGTACCCCGGATTACGCCAGGGGCGCACGCCTGCAGAAGCTTGGCTACACCTTCACCATCGGAGTCAAAGGCACGTTTTAACCCGGAGCGAAATCGGCACACTTATGAGCATGAAAAAATCGATCCGGCTGGTGCAGGATGGCGACGATTTTCCAAAGGCGAATTTTTTGACCGCAGATTTCGCGGAAAACGCGGCCAAAATCATGGGCAGACGGCCGGGCGTTTCCGGGGCTGCACGGCATTTGCCGCGGCGGGGCGGACAGGCTTTATTTATCGCCCTGGTGGGAGTCGCGGCCGTTTGTTTTGGCGTATCCCGCGCTGAATGTGCGCAACCGGCAAAGGGAGAGGTGCTCTACAACGGGATCGTGCTGCCGGAGGTCTGGCCGCCGCGCGATCGCGACCCCGCTTCGCGGGTGCCGATGCCGGTGCCGTATCTCGAACATCAGCCCGACGTGATCCCGATCGACGTGGGGCGGCAGTTGTTTGTGGACAATTTCCTCGTCGAGACGACGACGCTGCAGCGGACTTTCCACGCCGCCGAAAAATACTCCGGTAATCCGATCCTCGTGCCTGAGTCCGAGCACGAATTGCACCGGGGCTTCCGGCCTGCGGCGGTTCCGCACTCGGGCGGCGCGTGGTACGATCACCGCGATCGGAAGTTCAAGATGTGGTACATGTCAGGCTGGTACGGCGGCGCGGCGCTCGCGTTGAGCGACGACGGGCTGACGTGGACCCGGCCGGATCTGGGAATTGTCCCGGGCACGAATCACATCCCCGATCCGAATCCGGAGATGCGCTGGGGCATGGACAACGTGCGGATCGATTGGGGGACGAAAAACGAAGACGAGCGGTTCAAGCGGCTGCACTTTTATCACGCGACCGACAAGGGTGAAGGCGGCCGCGTGCATCTCTCTCGCGACGGCGTGCATTGGACACCGGCAGTGGCGTCGACGGGACCGTCCGGCGATCGAAACACTTTTTTCTACAATCCATTTCGGAAGCGCTGGGTTTTCAGCATCAAGGTCCAGGCCCGTGACCCCGCGCGAGCCCGGGCACGAAACTATTTCGAACATCCCGAGTTTCTCCAGGCGGCGCAGTGGAAGAAGGACGAACCGGTGTTCTGGATGGGCGCGGACGAGTTCGATCCACCGGACCCCTTGGTCGGCGATCCGCCGCAGATCTACGATCTCGATGTGGCGCCGTACGAGAGCCTGCTCGTCGGCATCTTCCAGGTGCACAAGGGCCCGAACAACTCAATCGCGGACAAGGGGAAGTTTCCAAAGATGTCGGAACTCAATCTCGGATTCACGCGCGACGGCTTTCACTGGCACCGGCCGGTCCGCACTCCCTTCATCGCCGCGACGCGGAAGGTCGGCGACTGGCAACGCGCCTACCTGCACTTCACGGGTGGCGTGATGCTGGTGGTCGGTGACCGGCTGTACTTTTATTACTCGGGCATGTCGGGTGACGCACCGAATGGACCCGACATGTACGCGGGCGGCTCAACGGGCGTGGCTTTCCTGCGCCGCGACGGGTTCGCTTCGATGGATGGCAACGCATTGGGCGGCGAACTCACCACGCGGAAGATCCGCTTCTCCGGCACGCACCTCTTTGTGAACGTGGCGGCGCCGCGTGGTGAGCTGCGCGCCGAGATTCTCGATGCCGCCGGCAAGCCGATGGCGCCCTTTACGAGGGAGAACAGCGTGGCCGTGAGCGCCGATCGCACGAAACAACGGCTCGAGTGGCGCGGCGGAGGTGATCTCGCGACGCTGGCCGGCAAGGAAGTGCGGCTGCGTTTTCACCTGCGCAACGGGCGGCTGTATTCATTCTGGGTGACGCCGCACCGTGAAGGCGAGAGCCGCGGCTACGTTGCCGCCGGCGGACCGGAATTCCGCGGACCGGTTGACTCGCCGACGGGGTTCTGATGCCGCGGAAGTCCGAAGACCTTACGATGACCACCAATCTTTCGACGGCGCTGCTCGCCAAACTTGAGCCGGTGGCCGATTCCGCCCTGTTGCACGAGGCGATGGGCAAGCGCGGCGCCCTGACTCACAACATCAAGCCGGTCTATTCGGGAGCCAGGGTATTTGGCCGCGCATTCACCGTGCGCTGTGAGCCGGGCGACAACCTCATGTTGCACCTGGCGATCAGCCGGGCGCGGCCGGACGATGTGCTCGTCGCCACCGTGGGCGGCTTCCTTGAGGCCGGAGGCTGGGGCGAGATCGCCTCGCTCGCCGCGCAGCTCCGGGGCATCCGCGGGCTGGTGCTCGATGGTTCGGTGCGCGATGTGGATGCGATCGCGCGGTTGAATTTCCCGGTCTTCTCGCGCGGGGTTTCCATCAAGGGGACCACCAAGCGGCAGCGGGGCGAGTTGAACCGGCCGATCACCATCGGGGGCGTGGGCGTGAATCCGGGAGACTTTGTGGTCGGAGACACCGACGGCGTGGTGGTGATCCCGGCCGGCGAATTGGACGCGGTGATTGCGCGGGCCCATGAGATCAAGCGGACGGAAGAGGCGATGCTGCAGAAATTGCGGCAGGGGGCGTCGACCCTTGACCTGCTCGGGCTTCGGCCGGTTTTGAAAGAGCTGGGACTCGATCAGGGATGAGAAACGACGGCCATGTCAGGCGTCGAAAAGTCCGTCCGAACCGAAAGGTGGATGGCGACCTCCGGGCGCCGTTTGGCCGCGTGCGTCGGAGAACGCGCCCGGATGCGCCGGAGGCGCACAGGGGCTTGTCCGTCCTCCGGCGGATCGCGTTCCACCTCGGGTCCACTGAATTCCTACGACCAAGCTGCGCCACCGGCAAAGCTCGTCGCGCGGACCGGCGCCGTTTGGATCCCGTCGCATGAAATACCGACACCGGCTCCTGGGTTTCCTCGGAGTCTTTGCCGTCATCACCTTCGTCGACCGTGTCTGTATTTCGGTGGCGGCGAAGGAAATTCAGAAGGACCTGGGCCTCACACCCGCCCAGTGGGGCTGGGTGCTGGGCTCGTTCGTCCTGGCCTATGCGATCTTCGAAATTCCGACCGGCGCCATGGCGGATCGTCTCGGTCCAAGAAAAGTGATGACGCGGATCGTGATCTGGTGGTCCGCGTTCACGGCGTTGAGCGGCATGGTGACGGGTTTCTGGTCGCTGGTGGCGGCGCGCTTCTTCTTTGGTGCGGGCGAGGCCGGCGCCTATCCCAACTGCTCGGCGACAATCGCGCGCTGGTTCCCGAAGGTCGAGCGCGCGCGGGCGCAGGGTTTTGTCTGGATGGCGAGCAAGCTCGGGGCCGGCCTTTCGCCACTGCTCGTGATTCCGATCCAGCAGGCCTACGGCTGGCGCACGGCGTTTCTTGTCTTTGGGCTGGCGGGAATCGCCTGGGCCGCCGCTTGGTATTGGTGGTTCCGTGACACGCCGGCGGAGAAGGAGGGCGTCACGGAGGCGGAGCGGGCGGAGATCGGCGCGGCGCCGTCGGCGGGACAACATCAGCCGCTCCCGTGGCGGGTGGCCCTGTCGCGCCCAAACTTGTGGTGGGTGATGCTGATGTACCACACGCATTGCTGGTCGGCTTTTTTCTTTCTCACCTGGCTGCATATTTTTCTCGAGAACGGCCGCGGGTACACCAAGGCCGACCTCTTGCAGCTCTCCTGGATTCCCTTTGTCTGCGGGGCGGCGGCGAATCTCGCGGGCGGCATCGTCAGCGATCTGCTGGTCCGGCGCATCGGCCTGAAATGGGGGCGCCGCACCGTCGGTCTGGTGGGGCACGGGGTGTCGGCGGTGTTCCTGGCGGCCGCGCTGCTGACGCAGGACAAGGGTTGGACGGTCGCGTTTCTGGCGCTGGCGTATGCGGGGTCCGATTTTATGCTCCCGGTGGCGTGGGCGGTCTGTCTCGACATCGGCGGGAAACACGCGGGCGCGGTGACCGGGGCGATGAACACGGCCGGCCAGGCCGGGTCGTTTCTCACGACGGTGATTTTCGGCTACATGGTGAGCGCGTATGGCAGCTACGACCTGCCACTGATTCCGATCGTGGTGATGTCGGTCATCAGCACCGTCGTCTGGTTCAAGATCGATCCCACCGTGCCGCTCTTCCCGGAACCGGCGCCGCCGGTCCGGGCTTAGGTGGACGTTGGCGCGAGGCTCGTACCCGGCCTCAAGCGCCGAGCGACCAGGCGCCGACGGGGATGCTGCGCAGCTTTGCGACCGTTTCGAGCACGGCGCGCTGGCAGCGCTGCGGCGGCGCGCCGGCGACGATGGCTTCCAAATCGTCGACGACGAACTGGCCGATGAGCGTCTGAATCTCCGGCACGCTGCCGGCGCGGTGCGCCTGGAGCAGCGTGTTCGGCGTGGCCCGGCCCGGTTCGTCGCGCGGGATCGGTTCCTCGGGCCACACATCGATGCCGGCGCGGATGTGGCCGCTCCGGGCTGCGGCCAGCAGCTCCGGGAAATTCACGAGGGCGGCGCGGCTCGCGAGGATGACCACGCTCCCCTTCGCCATGCTCGCAAACTGTTTTTGGCCGATCTGCCCCGCGTTTTCGCTCGTGACGGCGGCGAGGAGAAACACCACGCGCGCCCGGGCAAAACACTCGTCGAGCGTCGCCGGGATGACGTCCTTCTCGCGCAGCACCGCGGGAGGTATCCACGGATCGTGGACGAAGATCTCGCGGGAAAACGGCCGCAACAGCGGGAGCAGGGCGCGGCCGGTGTTGCCGAGCCCGACGATGGCGAGCGGCTTGCCGTGGAGGAGAAACGAATCGTGGTTGTCGCCCTTGAATTCCCGGCCGGCGCGGAGCGCCGCATCGGCCTCGTGCATCCGCCGGGCGAGCGAGATGGCCATGGCGAGCGCCATTTCGGCGACGGGCTGGGCGTAGACCGGGGCGGTCGAGAGGACGGGAATCCCGCGCCGTTCGCACTCGGCGTAGTCGATGTTGCCGAGAAAATTGCTTTCGACGTTGAACACCGCGCGCAGGTGCGGCGCCCGGTCGAGCCGCGCGCGGTCCAGCGGCGACTGGCCGATCAGCGCGATCGTCTGCGGCAGGTGCCGGTCGATGTGCTCGGCGGCCGCCGGAGAGCCGTCGTGCCAGAGCACGCGCCCGAGGCGTTCGAGCCGCAGCCGGGTCGGCGCATCGAAGATTACCGATAGGAAACTGGATCTTGAGGGGGGTCGGATCGGGTGGGGGTTCATCGCAGATCCCAAAATCCAGCGAACTCGTGCGGATGATGCTCTCAGAATTGCCGGCCTGCAGGGCGGCTTCGCCGATGGAGCGAAACTTCGCGACGAACATAGAAATCGTCGTGTGCCGCATCACGTCGTGAGTAAGGTTGAACTTCTCGACGGCCTTTTCGCGCAGGTGCTGGAGGTTGGCGGGGATGATCGGATTCTTCTCCAAGGGGTAGGCGCGCAACCATGCCGCCAGGTTCGGCTGAATCGCGATCGTGCGCGGTTCGCGGATCTTTGAGACCTCGCCGTCGATCCTAATGATGCCCTCCGTCAACCGGACGTGTCCGGGCTTGAGGCGGGTGATTTCACCGGTGCGGAGGCACGGCCGGATTCCGGCGAAGAGGCACAGCGCGAAGAATGGCACGGCCGCCGGATGGTTGGTTTCGACGAACTCCATCAGTTCCTGCGCCTGGGTCGCCGTGAGCGTTTGCGCACCGCCCCGGCGGCGGCGAATGCGATGGGCTGGAATCTTGGTCAGCGGATTCTCGGCAATCCAGTCGCGCTGCTGGGCGAATTTGAGGAACCCCGAAATCACGCCGCGGCGGTTGTTGTAGGTCTTGCGCGAGGCGCGGCCGAATTCGAAATACGCCACCAGCCGGGCGGGCGTCAGATCCGACACCGTGACGGCCGGGCAGCGCTTGGGCAGCCGGTTCATCTCGCGGCGCAAGCGCACGAGGTACGGCTCGGAAATCAGGTCCTGCTCAAGTTCGTGCTCCTTGAGCGCGATGTAGTCTGCGACCGCCTCGGCGATCGGTTTCTGACGCGCAGGCTCGCGGTAATTGGCCAGGGCGTAATCGACCCAGAAGGAGAGCGAGTGCGGCCTGCCGGACAGCCGCTTGAAGACCGCCTCCGCCTCGTGCAATTGGTCCTCCGTCAACCGGGTGACAGTCGGGCGGACGCCGGTTGCGCCCTGAAGGCGCCGGATTTCGAGCGTGTCGGCTTCAGCCTTGGCCTCGGCGTGGGTGGCAAAGTTCTTCCGGATGCGCTTGCCGTCGAGCCAGCCGGAGACGCGAAAAACGATCTCCCCGGAGGGATTCGTGAATTCTGAGATGATGAACGAAGCGGCGTGATTCATGACCGATTTGCCACGTCAACTGGCAAATCGGCTGTCGGGTTTGGCCTCTCATAGGAGAAAACTGGCGGAGAGGGAGGGATTCGAACC
>SXSC01000043.1 GCA_005792355.1 Opitutaceae bacterium | reverse complement strand
TTGAACAATAAAGTCCGAGTGGTGACCAGACGCTCATATGGTTTCCGAACCTATAGGGCAATGGAGGTGGCCCTATATCATAACCTTGGCCATTTGCCCGAACCGGAATGCGCCCATGAATTCTGCTGACCAAGCGATTTTTCGTCCGGCGACAACCGCGGATAGGTGACCCATTCATCACCGCTCTTGAGAACCAATGACTCGACCTTACCGGAGGCGGACTCGAAGCGATGAATGCCAGTCGGCCCGGATGAGCCGACCAACTTGCGCGCTTCAACCAGCAGGAAGCTGCCGTCCTTCGACCAGGAATATTTCCTGACCCGATCGAAGACCGTCGCGGTCGGAAAATCCTGTTGTTTCCCGGACTCCACCGCAACGGTGACGAAGCGACTCTGCCGGCCGTGAATGGACAGCATCAGCTTCTGACCGTCCTTTGACCAAGCGGGTCTTGTTTGCACGCCCGGGAACCGATCCGTTGCCAGCCGGGGTTCGCCCACGACCTCGCCCGACGCAAAATCCGCGGACACCACGAACACGTTCCCCGAGTTTCGATATTCAGTATAGAAAATGGTACCATCGCGGGTGACACCACCCACCCCCCCCTGGTCGGCATATTCCTTCACGAACCGCGGTTCGCCCCACGGCTGGCCCGACTTAACGGCAATCGTCCACAAGCTGTTCGTGCCGGTCCGATCGCTGGAGAATAGGAACTCCGAATCATTGAGTGACCAGCCGACGAGATTCTTGACGTAGCCATCCATCAGCGGGGTCTCTTTTCGTGACACGAGATCGATGATGGCCGCGGAGCCGCCGCTGAGTTGAACCAGGTAGCGACCATCGGCAGAAAGGGAGTACCCGGGTCTTCCGGCAGAGGGCATGATCTCCTTCATCTCCCGGGTCTTTGGATCCAAGAAGACAAGTGAGCCGGCGTCTCGCGCCGGGTTACGAATATTGGCGAGCACTTGCCCGGTGGCGGATGACCAGGCGACCGGGACGATCGTGCCTTTCTTCTTGTCGAGCGTGTAGATCTGCCGGGCCTCCGATCCGTCAACCTTCGCGATCCAGATGGATTCAGATCGCTCGTAGGCAATGTGGTTTCCATCCGGAGAAAACACGATGTTCCACGTACCGTCCGGGCTCTCCTTGAGGATCTCCCACGACTTCGCGGTCGACGTTTCATACATGAAGATGGGCCCCCATTCCTGGTCCATATAGGCGAAGTACCGTCCATCGGGCGAAACCGCCATGATCCAACTCGCGTCGGCCAGGAGGAGTTTACGAAGTGCCGAACCGTCGGTGGGCAACCGAGCCGAGACGGCGACGGAAGGTGCGAGGGACGGGTCGACGCGAAAGGCAATCCGCGACAGGATGAGACCCGCCGCGAGCGACACCACCGCGGCGGCAGTGCCGATGAGCGGGTATTTGTTCCGCACCGCAAACTTCCCGAAGCGATACATCACGCTCGGCGGCCGGGCCACCACCGGTTCGTGGCCGAGGTGGCGCTTGATGTCGGCCGCAAAACTGTTCGCGCTGTCGTAGCGCCGCGTTCGATTTTTTTCCATCGCCCGCATCACGATCCAGTCGAGATCGCCACTCATCAGCGAGGCGAGCTGGGCGGGGGCCGTGCCGTGCCGCTTCGCGATCGCGGCACGGTCGTTTTCGCCGAGCGTGCTGAGCTGCGCGGAGGGCCGCGGCGGCTCGACTTCGCGGATGATCCGGCGGATTTCGTCGATGCCACATTGGCGCAGCGTCTTCGGGTCGAACGGCGGCCGGCCGGTGAGCAGTTCGTAGAGCAAAACGCCGAGAGAGTAGATGTCGCTGCGCGCATCCACGTCGAGGTCGTTGAACTGCGCCTGCTCGGGGCTCATGTAGGCCGGCGTGCCCATGAACTGCTCGAAGGCCGTAAACACCGTCTTGTCCGTGAGCCGACCCTGCGTGGCCTTCGCGATCCCGAAATCGATCACCTTGGGCACGGCCACATCGTCGTGCATCGTGACCAAAATGTTGGTCGGTTTGATGTCACGGTGGATGATGCACTTTTGATGGGCGTGCTGGATGGCGTGACACACCTGCACGAAAAGCTGCAGCCGCTGCGCCGTGGAAAGATTTTCCTCGTCGCAGTAACGCGTAATCGGGATGCCGCGCACGAGCTCCATCACAAAGTAGGGCCGCCCGGTGTCGGTCGCGCCCGCGTCGAGCACGCGCGTGATGTTCGGATGATCCATCAGCGCGAGGGCCTGCCGTTCCGCCTCGAAACGCGCGATGACCGACGCCGTATCCATGCCGAGCTTGATCACCTTCACCGCCACACGCCGGCGGACCGGTTCCTCCTGTTCGGCCATGTAAACGACGCCACAGCCGCCTTCGCCGATTTTCTGCAGCAGTTTATAGCGACCAATTCGATCGCCGGGTTTTTCGTGCATGATCACGGTGGGCCGATCGACCGCCGGGAGGGTAAAGAACCCATCCGCCTCGTCATTGGCGCTGAGCAATGCCTCGACGCCCGCCCGCAAGGCGGAATCGCCGGCACAGGCTCGCTCCAAAAAGGCGGCACGCTCCGCAAAGGGAACGGCAACGGCGGCCGCATAAATTTCTTCTTCGCGATTCATGGTGATGACCGGGATAGGGCCGGGCGGCGCAACGAGGGGCGCTCGCCGGCGGGGCAAGGGTTCGGCAGGAATCTCATGATGAGCAGGGCTTACCCCTCAGCGCGAAATCCGGCGGAGAAGGAGCTCATGACGTCGCGAAATTGTTTTGCTTCGAGTTTCGAGGTAGCGTGGTGCTTCAGCCCGCGTCGGAGATATTACAACGCGGGCTAACATTACTTGGTTAAGTTTCCGTCGAATATCGGATCCGTTCTCATAGGGAATGTAACCTAATAGGTTGCATTTGGTAGACGCTCATGGAGCGAAGCGGGACGTATCGGCGTCAGTCCCGCAGGGCCTTGATCTCGCGCATGAGCCAGGCACGCGCATAGCTCCAATCGCGTTTCGCCGTGGCTTCCGAAATTCCCATCACAGCGGTTATTTCCTCGAGCGTGAGTCCGACGAAATACCGCTGCTTCACCAGTTCGGCCTTGCGGGCGTCATGCACCGCCAGCCGGTCGAGCGCCTCGTGGATCAACAACAGCTTGTCGTCGGCCTCCGGTGCCATCAGGTCGAGGGCCTCTTCATCGAGACTCACCTTGGCCAGGGCGCCGCCATGGCGAACCGCCCGGCGACGGCGCGCATTTTCGATCAGGATCCGGCGCATGCCCTCGGCGGCCGCGGCGAAAAATTGCGCGCGATTGTGCCACTGGGGTTGCTGATCGCCGCCGAGCCGCAGCCAGACTTCGTGCACGAGCGCCGTGGGTTGCAGGGTCTGGCCGTCCGGCTCGCGCGCCATTTTCGCCGCGGCGAGTTTGCGTAATTCGCCGTAGACAAGGGGCAGGATTTCCGCGGCGGCTTGCGCGTCACCCCGTTCGATCTTCTGCAGGAGAAGCGTGATTTCTCCCGTGTCGACAGCGGCAGGCGGCGGGTTGGTCATGGAGCGGAAAGCGCCGGAACCCGGCGGCGCGACGGATCCAGCAACCCGCCGAATCTATGGCGCGCATTCCACCGCCGCAACGCTACAATTCGCAAAGGGGGCACGTCGACGATCGTGCGGGAGAGCGAATCGCTTGGCCCCGTCCCACGCGCACCTCCGTTGCGCGCTGGGGGTTTTCCGTTGACCGCCCCGGGCCGACACGAGACGTTGCGCGTTTTTTTATGCTCAAAGCTGGTATCGTCGGCCTGCCCAACGTG
>SXSC01000042.1 GCA_005792355.1 Opitutaceae bacterium | reverse complement strand
TTGAACAATAAAGTCCGAGTGGTGACCAGACGCTCATATGGTTTCCGAACCTATAGGGCAATGGAGGTGGCCCTATATCATAACCTTGGCCATTTGCCCGAACCGGAATGCGCCCATGAATTCTGCTGACCAAGCGATTTTCCAATGCGGCTTGCACCAGGCAGGCAACCATGGATTTCACGGATCAATCCCGGATGAAGACGGCCTGTAGCCGTGTCATCCGCGGTCAGAAGTTTCCCGTATCCGCTGCGGTTGCAACTTCCGCGATGGGAAAACTAGCCGCACGAAAGGCTTTCTTCCTCCGATTTTCGGGTGTTTTGTGTGTTTCGTGGTTTCCTCCCCCGCTCTCGTCACCGGCGGCACCGGCTTTCTCGGCCGGCGCCTGGTTGAACGGCTGCTTGCCGATGGCCGGCCGGTCACAATCCTCGGCCGCACACCCGCGCCCGATCTGGAAAAACGTGGCGTTCGTTTCATCCGCGCCGCGCTCGACAATGCGGCCGCGGTGGCGGCGGCCTGCGCGGAAATTGAAACCGTGTTCCACGTCGCGGCGAAGGTCGGGGTCTGGGGTCGTTACGAAGAATTTTTTCGCGCCAACGTCCTCGGCACGCGGGCGGTACTCGCCGGCTGCCGGGCGCACGGCGTGCAGCGGCTCGTGTACACCAGCACGCCGAGCGTCGTCTACAACGGCCGCGATCTCGGCGGGGCCGACGAATCACTCCCGCTCACCGCCGACTGCCCGAGCCCGTACCCGCTCACGAAGGCCATCGCCGAACGCGAAGTGCTGGCGGCCAATTGTGCGGACGTCCGCACCATCGCCCTCCGTCCGCACCTCATCTGGGGTGTCGGCGATCCGCATCTGGTGCCGCGCGTGCTGGCGCGGGCGCGCGCGGGCCGGCTTCGTATCGTTGGTCCGGGCACGAACCGCGTCGACCTGGTCCACGTGGAAAACGTCGTCGACGCCCACCTCCTCGCCGAGGCCGCCCTGACGGCTTGTCACCCAATAGGTGGCAAGCCTGGGGCGGCGCCCTCTGCAACAAGATCCGACTGTCACCTATTGGGTGACAAGCTTCAGGCGCGAAGTCCGGCGGCGGGGCGCGCGTTTTTCATCACGAACGGCGAGCCGGTGGTGCTTTGGGATTGGATCAACGGGCTCTTGCGTGCGCTCGGCGAACCACCGGTCACGAAGCGAGTCTCCCTCCCGGCGGCCACAGCGGTCGGCGCGATTTGCGAAGCGCTGTGGCGCGTGCTGCCGCTCCGCGGCGAGCCGCCCATGACGCGCTTCATCGCGGCGGAACTGGCCAAGGATCATTGGTTCGATCTGACGGCTGCGCGTCGCGATCTCGGCTACCTACCGCGCATCACGATGGCCGCCGGTACCGCCGAACTGGTCGCCTCGCTGAGAAAGTAGCGCCGGCTTCCAGCCGGCAGGTATCTTCGGCCGTCAGCCTCCGAACACTGGCTGCAAGCCAGTGCCACTATCAGGACTGAGCCCGGTGTCGACCGGCCTTCACTCCGCTCACTTCTCAAACAGCTCGGCCAGGGTATCGAGGACGGCGTCGCTGGTCGCCGGATCCAGTCGTCCCAGTCGTCTTACGAGTCGCGCCTTGTCCATCGTGCGCAGCTGATCGAGCACCACCTGGCCCGACTTTCCCAGAAACGAGCACGGCACGCGTGTCGGATAATCGCGCCCCTTGGTTGTCATCGCCGCGATGATCACCGTGGCGATATGCTCGTTCATTTCATCTGGTGACACGATGAGTGCCGGTCGCATCTTCTTGATTTCGCGGCCGACCGTCGGATCAAGCATCACCAACCACACGTCGAATCGCTGAATTACCATTCCCACTCCCCCACGTCGAACAGGGTTCCGGTCGGCGCGTCTTCGTGCACCATCTGGTCATCCTTCGCGGCCGTCATCCCACTGAAAGCGCCAGCCCAGCCAGCTCGTGCCGTGTTAATCGGTCGGAGGATTAACGTACCATTCTTTGCCTGAAGTTCGACTTCCTCGCCGAAACCGCAGTGCTCCAACATCGCTTTGGGAATGCGGATCCCGCGCGAATTCCCAATGGGCACAATCTTGGTCAACATAAGCACAAAGTAATTACAGAACTCCTCGTGGCAAGGGGAGAAAATCAGCCGCCCCGCTGCCGCACGGCCTCGAACAACGTGATGATCGCGGCCATGGCCACGTTCAGCGAATCCGCCTGCCCGGCCATCGGGATGCGCGCCAGCACATCGGCGTTCTTCAGCCAGAAATCGCTCAACCCGTATTGCTCGCTGCCCATCACGACGGCCAGCGGACCGCCGAGATCGACTTTGGAATAAATCTTCTCCGCCGCCGGCGTGGTCGCGACCGTACGCACGCCTTTTTCCCGCAGCCAGGTCTGCACCCGCGCACTCACCTCAACCACCAGCGGCACGGAAAACAAGACCCCCGTCGAGGCGCGCACGACGTTGGGGTTGAAGATATCCGTCACCGGGTCGCACACGATCACCGCGTCACAGCCCGCCGCATCGGCGCTCCGGAGGATCGTGCCGAGATTTCCCGGCTTTTCGATCGCCTCGACCACGAGGAGAAACGGCACCGCGGGCAGAACGAGCTCGCCCAGCGCGCGTTTCCATTGCGGCGCCACCGCCAGCAGGCCGTCAGGGCGTTCACGGTAGGCGACCTTGGCAAAGGCATCCTTGGTCAATTCGAACAGCTGCGCCCCGGCCGCCCCGGCCTGGGCAATCAGGGCGGGTTCGTTTTCGCCGAGAAACCACTCGGGCGCGAAATACAACTCCCGCAAGGGCACCCCTTTTTCGAGCGCCCGCCGGATCTCGCGGTAGCCCTCGACCGGAAACACCCCCGACTCGTCGCGGGTCCGTCGATCCCGCAGCTGCACCAGCCGCTTCACGCGCGGATTTTGGAGGCTGGAGATTTTTTCAGGAGTGCCCACGGAACACACGGAAGACACGGAAACCGGCAAAAAGACAAAATCCTTTTCCTCGCCGCGATCACTTTCGTGTGCTCCGTGTGTTCCGTGGGCAAAAAGAAATTCAACGATCAGCCGTTTGCGTATCACGCCGAAATCGAACTCGAGATCAGCACGCTCACGAATCTCGGCTCCGGGCTCGGTCGTGTCCAAATCGAAAATCAGGAGCCGAAAATTGAAAATTCCACCGGCTGGGTGGTGATGGTGCCGTTCACGCTCCCGGGCGAACGCGTGCGGGCCCGGGTGTTTCGCAATCACAAGAATTTTTCCGAGGCCGACCTCGTCGCGGTGCTCGTGCCTTCGCCGGATCGCGTCGCGCCACGTTGCGCTCTCTTCGGGCGCTGCGGCGGCTGCCAGTACCAGCACCTCGCCTATCCCGCGCAGCTGGGGTGGAAACGCCGGCAGGTGGCGGAACTGCTCCAACATCTGGCGGGCCTCGCCGACGTGCCGGTCGCCGCGGTCGTCGGTTCGCCCCGCGAATTTCACTACCGGTCCAAGATCACGCCGCACTTCAACCCACCGCGCCGTGCGACGCCCGATGCCGATCCCGCCACTCCCAACCCGCCACTTGCAGCGCGCCGCGCCGACGCGATCCCCATCGGGTTTCTCCGCCAGGGTACGCGCTTCGAAATCGTCGACGTCCCGCAGTGTCCCATCGCCACCGAGGCGATCAACGAGCGGCTTACCGCCGTGCGCGCGCGGGTGCGGGCGCAGCAGGCCACCTACACCCGTGGCGCGACGCTGCTGCTCCGCGACGCGGGAGGGGAGGTGACGACTGACTACGACGCCGTGGTCACGGAGGAAATTGCACCGGCAGGGCCCGACCTCCGGGCGGGCCGGGCGAGCAACTCGACTGACGCCGGGCCGCCCGGAGGTCGGCCCCTACCCATCGTCCCACCACCTACCGTCCCACCACTGCGGCTCCACTTCCTCGCCCGCGATTTTTTCCAGAACAATCCCTTCATTCTGCCGGCGTTCACGCGGTATGTGCGGGAGCAGGCGGCCACCGGTGGCGCGCGCTTCCTGGTCGACGCCTACTGCGGCAGCGGACTGTTTGCGCTGACGGCCGCGCCGGCCTTCGAGCGCGTCGCGGGCATCGAGTTGAGCGAGAGCAGCATCCGGTTTGCCCGTGAAAACGCCGCCGCCAACGGCATCGCCAACGCCACGTTTCAGGCCGGCGACGCTCCGGCGATTTTCGCCCGCCTCCCGGCGCTCGCCCCGGCGTTCGCCCCCGCCGACACCGCCGTGATCATCGATCCGCCGCGCAAGGGCTGCGACGAGTCCTTTCTCACGCAGCTCTTCGCCTTTGGCCCGCGCACCGTCGTGTATGTCTCCTGCGACCCCGCCACGCAGATGCGCGACCTGAAAGCCTTTCTCGCCGCCGGCTATTCGGTCGTCGCCGTCCAGCCCTTCGACCTCTTTCCGCAGACGCGACATCTCGAATGTGTACTCACGCTGCGGAGGTGATTGAACGTGGGTGTACTGAGGTTGACGGTTGTGGTCGGAAGGAGGGGCGCTTTCCCAAGCGCCCATGGCCTGCGCCGGAGGTCGGCGGTTAGGAAACCACCGCTCCTTGGGCTCTGCTGCGCTCATCGTCAACTCGGAGACCGCGCCGTTCTGCTCAGGCTCGCAAACCACGCTTGAAAACGACAGGATGGCAGCCCAGCAATATACTTTCCCCCGTCACCATGACCTCCTCCCCGTCCTCAACCCATCATTGGAAATTCTTTCGCACCGGCGGCCTCGATCAAGTTGCGCTCACCACGGCTGATGATCTCCGCCATCTCGAGCAGCTCGACCCGAAACTCTGGGTCGCCCTGGCCTGCCCGGTGAAAGGCCTCGAGATTGATGAAAAAACCCTCGCGTTGATCGACGGCGACGGTGACGGGCGCATCCGCGTCGCGGAGCTCCTCGCGGCGGTGAAGTGGGCCGCTGCTCATTTGAAAGACCCGGCGGTGCTGCTGTCGGGCACCGACGGCCTGCCGCTCGCAGCCATCGATGCGGACGGTGCCGGAGGCAAAGCGGTGCTCGCCTCTGCCCGCCAGATTCTCACCAACTTGGGCAAGAAAGACGCCGCCGCCATCACGGTGTCGGAGGCGGCGGACACGGCGAAGATCTTCGCCGCGTCGCCGCTAAACGGCGACGGCGTGATAACTCCCCGGGCCACGTCAGATGCCGCGGTGAAACAACTGCTCAGCGACATCATCGCGTGTCTTGGAGGGGTCGCTGACCGTGGAGGAGCGATGGGAGTGAACGCGGGCCATATCGAAAAATTTTTCACCGAGCTGGCCGCGTATGTTTCCTGGATCGAGACGGGCACAAAGACCGGAGTCATGCCACTGGGAGCGGGAACCGCCGCCGCCGCCGCGGCCGTCGCCGCCGTGCGCGGCAAGGTGGGCGACTTCTTCGCGCGCTGCCGGCTCGCGGCGTTTGACCCGCGGGCGATTGCGGCGCTCAACCGCAGTGAGGCCGACTATCTCGCCATCGCCGCGAAGGACATGAAGATCACCAGCGAGGAAGTCGCTGGTTTCCCGCTCGCCACGATTGCTGTGGGGAAGGAACTGCCCCTGCTGGCGGGCGTGAATCCGGCTTGGGCGGGTGCCCTCGCCGCGTTGCACGGCACAGCCGTCGCGCCGGTGTTCGGCGCGGCCAAGACCAGTCTCTCGGAGGCGGATTGGAGTTCATTGCAGGCCACCCTGGCGGCGCATGATGCCTGGGCCGCTGGCAAAGCCGGGACGACAATCGAAAAACGCTTGGTCAGCAGAATTCATGGGCGCATTCCGGTTCGGGCAAATGGCCAAGGTTATGATATAGGGCCACCTCCATTGCCCTATAGGTTCGGAAACCATATGAGCGTCTGGTCACCACTCGGACTTTATTGTT
>SXSC01000041.1 GCA_005792355.1 Opitutaceae bacterium | reverse complement strand
TCCGTTACAGGACGCCGCCGTCGCCGCACTCTGCAAAACCCTCACCGCCACGGAAACCTGTTTCCCCACCACCAACCTCCGCCTGATTTATCGCCAAGTGGGTTCACCCTGATTCCAGGGCAGGTCAGGATGTCTGAGTTTGATTTTTGTTTCCCCGCCCGAGAGCCCGACGCACTTTTGGTGAATCCCCACGCTTTGTCCCGGCGCCACGTCGAAGAATTTTGTCACAACGCGGCTCGTGGCGACGACCGGTTCGCACGACTCGCGAATCTCATCGAGTTTCCAGCCCATCGCGAGGGCGAGCAACGCGACCGATTGCTGGAAGCCGGCATGTCCGGCCTTGCCGGCCGCGAATTTGGCGCGGAAATCGGCCGGGTTTTGTCCGCTGCCAATCTTGGCCTGCAGCGGTTGCCGTCGGGTCGAAGCGTTGACCACCCGTTCGACGTAGATTGCGTTTACCTCGCGGCTCACGCCGGTGAGACAGATCGGGAGCAGGTCCATGACGAATCCCGGATTTACGCCGGTGCCCGCGATCCGCGCCCCGGAACGCTGGCAGAGCTGGTCAAATTCGGCCACGAGCGCCGGCGTCTTCAGGGCCGGGAAGATGAGTTCCTCGCAGGTCGACGCCACGCTGATGCCCAGTTCCAAGGCGGGCTTCATCTGGGCAAAGGACGCCGCTGCGCTCGATCCGGCGGTGTGCAACACGACCTCGGGTTTGCCCACGGCGGCGAACAGCGCTTCGAGCGAGGGAAACACCTTGGTGCCGCCCAAGGCCTCCGCCCCGGTGACGTCGGCGAGCGTGCGGCCAATTTTCGCCGGATCGATGTCGACGCCACCCGTGACTTCGAGCCACGACTGGCTCGCCGCGAGTTTGAGCGACTCGATCCCGATGGGACCGAGACCAAATTGGATTACCTTGATTTTTTTCATGCGTGGAAGGTACGGCCACACCGTTCCAGCTGGAGCTGAAATGCCAAGTGCGTTTTACCGCTTGCGAGGGGTTCAGGGTCCCGGACGTCGCCCTCCGAAACAGTCCTCAACCACCCGCAACCGGGGATGCGCCGCTTCGCGCCTCAGACCTGAAAAATATTTCTGCGCGGTGTGGCGGAGCCAGAGTACCAACGCGCAGCCCGTTGGGGACGCGGGGCTCCACCATCGAGCAGATTCGAGTTGGGAGTACGATTGTGCTCCGACTGAATCCGTTGGCTCAGTACGCCTTCACCATCCCGCCATCGACAAGCAGAGTCTGGCCGGTGATGTAGGTGTTGGCGGGCGAGGCGAGGAACACGGCGAGCTTGGCGAATTCCGCCGGCGTACCGTAACGGCCGACCGGAATCGCCTTGCAGGCGTCGACGCGCACCTGCTCGACCGGGACGCCGGTTTTCTGCGCGCGGAGGCTGTCGAGTTGCTCGATGCGCGGGGTCTGGATTCGGCCGGGGCCGAGCACGTTGAGCAAAATGCCCTCGGGGCCGAGTTCGCCCGAAAGCGTTTTGGTGAGTCCCATCACGCCGGTGCGAAACGTGTTCGAGAGGATTAGGTTCTCAATCGGGCTCTTTACCGAAGTTGACGTGAAATTCACGATGCGTCCGCCCCCGGCCTTGCGCAGGTGCGGCAGCACCGCGCGCGTCGTGCGGATGTAGCTGAGGAGGTTCAACTCGAACGCCGACTGCCATGCTGCGTCATCGAACTGGTCGAACGTGCCGGCCGGCGGGCCACCGCTGTTGTTGATGAGCGCAAACATGCCGCCAAAAGCCGCGACGGTGGCTTCGACGAGCCGCGTGATGTCGGCAGCCTTGGTGACGTCGGCAACGGTGTAGCGGGGCTCGTGGCCGGTCGCGGCCTTGATGTCGGCCGCGGCGCGTTGGAGTTCGCTTTCGCGGCGGCTGCAGAGCATGACGCCGGCTCCTTCCCGGGCGAATTCGAGGGCGGTGGCTTTGCCGAGCCCGGAGCTGGACGCGCAGACGATGACGGTTTTGCCGGTGAGGCCGAGGTTCATGGGGAGATTTCGGAATCAACCCAGCCTGATCAACTCCGCCGTCGCCGGCACATCCTTGATGATCTGAGACGGCTCGGGGCCGACGCCAAGATAGCGCAAGTTCGGCAGACTGTCGGCCGCGGGCCAGACGCCGCCGGCGTAGGCGACATCGAGCGTGGATCGCATCATCGCGGCGACATATCGCTGCGCGTTGCGCGGCAAATCGGCGAATCGTCGCAGCTGCGAGATGTCTTCGCTCCAGCCGGGATGGCGGGTGTAAACGGGTCGCAGGGTCTTGCGAACGGCCTCGTTGCGCGGCACGTGCGGGCACCGTTTGCCCGAGGGATCCTCGTAGGCCACGCAGATCTGCAGATCGCCGCGCCAGTCGCCGGAGTGGGTGAGGGCATCGGACTTGTTGATCATCACATCCTGAAAACCGCCGTAACGGAGGGCGTCGCCTTTCTCCACGGCGTCGAACCAACCGACCATGCGCTGCCGGCCGGTGCTCGTGCCGAACTCGATCCGCTTGAGCTTCACCGCCAGCGGATGAGCGTCGTCCATCTGCGTGAGAAACGTGTGCGTGCCCACCTTGGTGTCGTAGGCCTTCGCCACGCCGAAGGTGTGGATGCGTTGCACCGGGACGCCGGCGCTTTCGAAAAATTCCGGCGTGTAGGTATGCGAGGCCGTGACGTTCGGCGAGAAGCCGTGGCGCTTGTCGAGCCAGAAGGCCTGGCCGAACTCGCCGATGATCGTCCGCCCGGCCGCCACTTCGCGCAGAATGAGTTCACGCACCTCGCCGATATTTTTCGCCAGCGCCGTGCCCGCCGACCAGCAGGCCTCAGTCAAGGTCTCGAGGTTGAGCGTGAAGGGAAGGGACCCGCGGAAGCGCGTGAAGTCGTAGTCGGATTTCGCAAACACACCGAGTTCGATCGCCTCGGCATTGGCCCGTTGCTCCGCGGCGGTGAGCTTGTCGAAGAACGACGCCCACGCGGTCTCGCTCACCCGGCAGACGTGCTGGATCGTGCGGCAGGCGCGGTCGGCGCGCTGCGCGAGTTTGCGGGCGAAGTAGTTCGGCCCGCCGAGGAAATCGGAATAGGTGATCTGCTGCTGGCCGACTTCGTCGAGATACGCGGGCGTGATGCCCCGACCGGTGGAGCCGCGGGCCTCCTCCGCGAGCACGTTTACGCGATAGTCCTCCCAGGCGAGATCGAGCAGGCGGTGCGTGACGTCGGAGACGAGGGTGCGTTCGTCGATCAACAACCGGGAGAGCACGGCATAGCCCTTCTGCTCCAGCGGCCGGGTCTCCCACCAGATTTTCCGCGGATCCGCGACGACACCGCTGCCGATGCAGAGGTGCGCCGCATCACGCACCACGACCCCGGCGGGGAGCAGGTTGAGCTTGATGCCGCCGGCGGTGTGGCCCGAGTTTGCGCCGCCGTTGACCTTCAGGACGACGGAGACGGGGTGGGGCGTGCCGCGCAGTTCGTCGGCGACTTCCGGGATGAGACGGCCTTTGCCTTCGTCGCCGAGGGAGATGCCCACATCGGCGATGAGCTGGCTGGAAAAGGGAGGCAATGACATGGTTGCGAAGGTGGCAACCGAGCTCAGGAGAAACCCTGTTGCCGCGAAGGGAAAACGCGACGCGGGGGGCAAGGGCAAACAGAAAAACCGTCATCGGGCGGACGGGAGATGCGGCGGACTGTGCGTCTGGTTTGAAATCGGCCGGTCGACTCACGCCGGTGTTCGTCGCCGCCGGCACCGCTCCGCGCAGTTTGGCGAGCATTAGACGTGTTCGGACCGCCACCAAGAAATGCGCACCAATTCTCCGGGGGCGAAGTTGACGGATGCCACCCGCCTTGTTACTCACGATGCATCACCATGATCCAGCCCGTCCCGGCTGCGCAGGAATTTTTTTGGGACGACCTTCTTGAGTTCATCGAGGAGCGCCGGGTGATTCCTATTGTCGGAGCCGAGCTCCTTACGGTACCGGACGGCAACGGCGGCGAAATCACCCTCCTCGGTTTGCTGGCGCAAAAGCTCGCGGAGCGGCTGCACGTTGGAATCGAAGATTACACGGGCGACGATGCCCTGCACCAGGTGGTCTGCCGTCATCTCCAGACCGGCGGCCGGCGCGAGGAAATTTATCCGCGCCTGCGCACGCTGTTGAAGGATCTGGCTCCGCCGGTGCCGCCGGCCCTGCGGCAGCTCGCACGCATCCGGCATTTCAACCTCTACGTCACCACCACGTTCGACTCGCTGCTCGCGCAGGCGCTCGACGAGGAGCGTTTCGGCGGCGCCCCCAAGACCTCGTCGCTCGCCTACGCACCGAGCCACCACCAGGACCTGCCGCCCGACGCCCGCCTCGCGGCCACACCCACCGTGTTTCACCTGCTGGGCCGCACCTCGGCTGCGCCTGACTACGTCATCACCGAGGAAGACACGTTGGAGTTCTTCTCCGCGATGCACTTGGAGGCGAAACGGCCCAACGTGCTGCTCGATGAACTGAAGTCGAGCCACCTGCTGCTCCTCGGCACCACATTCCCCGACTGGCTTGCACGGTTCTTCATCCGCATCGTCAAGAACGGCCGGCTCTCCCTGCAGCGCGACGAACTCGAGATCATCGCCGATCGCCGGATGCACGAGGACCGCAGCCTCGTGCTCTTCCTGCGCAATTTTTCCTACCACACGCAGATTTTCGACCAGGGTTCCGCGACGAATTTCGTCCAGGAGTTGTCCGCGCGCTATCACGAACGCCATCCGGCCACCGCGGTTCAGCCTTCGCCCGAGGTAGGGCTCGACCTCCGGGCGGGCCTGGGCGCCGCTGCCGAGCCGGCCATGAAGCCCGGCTCCGTCTTCCTGAGCTACGCGAGCCAGGATGCGCCTGCAGTGAAGCAGCTCCGCGACGCGCTGGAGGCGGCCGGCATCGAGGTGTGGTTCGACCAGCGACGGCTTGAGGGCGGCGACGACTTCGACCGGGAAATCAAGCGCAACATCCGCGGCTGCTCGCTCTTTTTGCCCGTGATCTCCGCCACGACGCAGGCCCGGCATGAAGGCTACTTCCGGCTTGAATGGACGCTTGCCGCCGAACGCGCGAAACTCATCGCCGAAACCATCCCGTTCATCATCCCGGTCGTGATCGACCTCGTGAACGAGGCCGAGGCGCTGGTGCCCGAACGCTTCCAACACGTGCAGTGGACGCGGCTCCCCGCTGGCTCCGCGACGCCGGAATTCGTGGAACGGATGGTCAAGCTCGTCCGCGATCACCGCAAACGCGAGCGGGGCTTGTTGTGAACCCACCAAACCAATTTAACCGCAAAGTTCGTAGAGAGCACAAAGAATACCCCGGAGGCAGCGGAATCTCTTCTCTCCGATCTCCGTGCCTCTGTGGTGAAAGCCACCTCTTTCTTTCCCTGAATTTTTAACCACGGGTCACACGGATGAACACGGATCAAAATCCCCGAGTAATTCTTGGAACGCTAATCCGCGCTAATCTCCGCTTATCTGAGCCTGAATTAGCGACCATTAGCGTAGATTAGCGTTCCACCTTCTTCCTCCTTTCGGTGAGTCCTTCTTCCCCAATTTCCGCCGCCGCCGTCGACCGCGAGAATCCCTGGCCGGGGCTGGCCTCGTTCACCGAGGATCTCCGCGGGTTTTTCTTCGGCCGCGAAAAGGAAACCGAGGAACTCGTCCGGCTCGTGCGGCGGCAGGCGCTGACCGTGCTCTTCGGCCAGTCGGGCCTCGGCAAGAGTTCGCTCCTCCAGGCCGGAGTCTTCCCGCGGCTGCGGGAAAACGATTTCCTGCCGCTCTACCTTCGCCTCAACCACTCGCCCGACAGCCCGTCCCTCGCGGAACAGGTGAAATCCGCCCTCACGGCTGCCTTCACCGCCGCTCGCGCGGAAGCTCCGGAGTTTCGCGCCAGCGAGACGCTGTGGGAATATTTTCACCGGAACGACGTCGCCATCTGGAGCACCAAGAACCGCCTGCTCACGCCCGTCCTCGCCCTGGACCAGTTCGAGGAAATTTTTACCCTCGGTCGCGCCGACGACACCCGCCGCGCCCGCGGCGCCGCGTTCCTCCGTGAACTGGCCGATCTCGTCGAAAATTCCGCGCCCGCCGCGCTGCGCACGCGCTTCGACGCCGGCGAACTCGACCCCTCACGCTACAACTTTGACAAGCCCTCCTGCCAGGTGGTGCTGACGCTGCGCGAAGATTTTCTGCCCGACCTTGAGGGCCTGAAAACCGAGATGCGCTCGATCCTCACGAACCGCCTGCGCATCCGCCGGCTCACCGGCATCCAGGCGCTGGAGATCGTCACCAAACCCGCGCCGCGCCTGCTGGCCGAGGGCGTGGCGGAGCGTGTGGTCGAGTTTGTCGCCGGCGCGCGCGGCGGCTCGGCCGAGCGACTCGCCGAAATGGAGGTCGAGCCGGCGCTCCTCTCCGTCATCTGCCGCGAACTCAACGAGCGCCGCCGGGCGCTCGGGCAATCCCAGATCACCGTCGATCTCGTGACGGGCAACCGCCGCGAGATCCTCACCGATTTCTACGAGAGCAGCGTCGCCGATCTGCCGGCCGACATGCGCGCCTTCGTTGAGGACCATCTCCTCACGAAGTCCGGCTTCCGCGACAACTTCGCGCTCGAGACCGCGCTGGAAACCCCCGGCGTGAGCCGCGACCTGATCGACACCCTCGTCTCGCGCCGCCTCCTGCGGATCGAAGAGCACCTCGGCGTCCCGCGGGTCGAGCTCGCCCACGATGTCCTCGCCGAAGTCGTTCGCGCCAGCCGGGATGAACGGCAGCAGCGGCTGGCGCTGAAGGAGGCGCGCCGGCATACGCGGATGCTGCAGGGCCTCGCCGCCGGCCTCGTCCTCCTCCTCGCCGGCGCATCATGGATCGCCTGGCACGCCGTCCAGGCCCGCAGGGCGGAGGCGGCCCAGGCCAGCCGCACCGATTTCATGATCGGCTCGAAGCTCTTGGAAGCGGGCAAAACCCCCGAAGGCCTCGCCTACCTCGTCCGCGCCGGGCGCACCGATTCCACAAACCATGTCGTCGCCACCCGGCTGATGTCGGAGCTTGCATTTCGGAACTTCGCGTTGCCGGTGGGCGAGCCGCTGGAGCACGATGCGAATGTTGAATGGGCAGAATACTCCAAGGACGGCAAACGATGTCTGAGCCTGCAAGGCCACTCTGTGTTCTATTATTGGGACTTGGAGCAGCGAAAGCTCCTGCGAAAAATCGATATCGGCAGTCCGTCTATCGCGTGGGACTGGGATTCTGATAGTCGTCGAGTAGCTAGTTCTTCGCCTGCTGGCCTCGTCCAAATCTGGGACCTTGAAAGCGGTCGCATCTTGGTTGGGCCGCTGCAGGGAGGCCCAGAAACGCGACACTTGAAACTAAAGTTCTCACCTGATGGTCGGTGGCTTGCCGCCGGAGGCGCGCGAATTTGGGATTCCTTCACCGGCGAACTCAAAGCCTCCGTGCCAGGCGACTCCAGACACATCCATTTTGCCTTTAGCCCCGACAGTAATCGCATCCTGACTCGCGGCAATTCGGGCGCATCGTGCGTGTGGACCATACCAGACGGGAATCCTGTAACACCGGTCATGCGTACCACGCCAGTGACGCAATTCAATACCTCGGGCGCTTTTCGCCCCGGAGGGGATCTTCTCTCAATCCGTGACAGCCCTACCAGTATGCGGTTCTATGATGCCGCTACCGGCGCGGCGGTTAGCCCAAGGTTGGAGCACGATCAATGGATCTACTCGTCGGCATTTTCACTGGATGGGACGAAATTCGCGACAGTCGCAATGGACCAGAGCGCTCGAATCTGGGAAGTGCCATCCGGGAAGTCCTTAGTGCCTCACCTTGAGCACGGCGAACCATTGCGATACGTGTGTTTCACCCCAGACAGCCGCTTTCTCGTCACCACAACCCGACGACCCACAACACGACTCTGGGATGCTTCGACAGGTGCGATGGCACTAGAATCGATGGCAGTGCACTTTCCCGGACCAGTACCCAACAGTCCGGATCTCGTTACCGCGAACGGGAAACTCGTGAGCCGGTGGCAAACGTCACCAAGCGCAGTTATGCCGGTTCGATTCCCCTCGGCTGCAGAAAGCAAGTTCGTACATTGGCGCCCCGGCATGCCGACGGTGTGGGCCGTGCTCGCGGATCGGTTGCAGGAAATGGAAGCGTTTACCGGACGGGCTATGGGTGCTCCTCGACTCTTTCCTGTTTCGGCGACACCGCATGTTCTTTCACCCGATGCGCGCTATCTTCTTGTTTCGCTCGCCGGGTCTGAAGAACAAGAGCTCTGGGACTTGCGCGGCTCGGGAATCGTACGCCGTCCGCTTGGTCGGTACACCCTGCATCACGCTGAGTTCACTCCTGATTCAAAACTCATCACGCTAGTCTACGCCGCTGGGAAGAGCATCCGGACGTGGAGTACCGACCCCGCAAAACCCCTCGGCGGGGAGTTTAACTTGGAGAGTGCAGAGAATGGGCTGGCCGCCTCGCCTGATGGCCGCTTGATGGCGGCAGCATGCATGGGGGGTCATGTCGCAGTTTGGGACATGCACACATTGCAGACTGTCGGTGAGCCACTTCGATATGACCAATCCATGAGGCGCGTAGCTTTCAGCCCAAACGGTCGGCTCCTCGCCGCAGGCGGGTATGCCACCATCGTGCAGATTCTAAGTGCGACCTCGTTGCAGCAGATCGGGAGTACTCTCGAACTCGGTGATGTCGTGGAAGGGCTTCTCTTCACCCGAGATGGCCGGAGATTGCTGACGAAGACGCCATGGGCGATTCGCTTGTGGGATTCGACGACCGGTGCGCCTCTCACCGAGCCCATGGAACAACCTTTAATCTCCAAGGATCCGCTGGCTGGAACGCGATTAAACGAGGACGATACGCTCGTTGTCACATGGACCGAGAAAGGGGAGCTGCGGATTTGGGATACTGCTTCTGGATTGATGGTGGTCGGCCCCATCCGACTGGGCGCATCGATCCGTTCCGTTGCTTTCTACTCATCGGACCGTTTCGTCACAGCGACTCTCCGCAACGGAAGCTATGCCGTTTGCCCGCTGCCCCCTTGTCGGCCCAAGACAAGCACACCTGACTGGCTGCTGCGACAGGCAGAAGCTCTGGCAGGAGGGACGATTGACTCCTTTGCGTTTTTCCGTGCGCAACTGTCAAACGTCCGAGCGTTCCGAGAGATCCGCCACAAACTCGCCGCCGCTCCGGACGACGCTCCCTTTGTCGAATGGGGCCGCTGGTTCCTGGCCGATCGCGCCACGCGCCCGGTCGGGCCGGGGATGAAGATCACTGCCGCTGAAGCCAAGGTGATGGCAGCGCCGGATCCACTGGTCGATTTGAGAACACGTGAAACTGCCCTCAAGGACCAAGGAAAGTTCGCCGAGGCCGAGCCGCTGAATCGCGAGATGCTGGCAATCGCAGTGACACGCGGAGCCGATGACCTGTCGGGACTGGTCATGCAACAGTTGAGGCTCGCCGAAACCTTGGTCATGGTGAACAAGTTCGAAGAGGCCGAAAGATTGGCCCGCGCCAGCCTGGCCTTTCGGGAAAAGCAGAACGGTACAGAATCGGAAATTGCCTGGGCCCGCGCAACTCTCGGATCGGCACTCGTTGGCCTCAATCGCTATACCGAAGCCGAGCCGCTACTGGTTCCGGCGTGCGAGACGCTGAAACGCTTGCTCGGGAATCGCAGTTCCGCCGGCGGCGGATTGAAGCTGCGCGTCTCATGGCTGATCCAACTTTACGACGCCACCGGCCGGCCGGAGCAGGCGGAGGAATGGAAGAGATACCTCGCGACTCTGTAGCGGCCGGCAGAGTCCGCGGGGGCCGGCGGCCCGGCAGCAGATGCCGTAAACATTCAGTTGAGAGTTGAGGGGTGAGAGTTGCGGCCCTCCAACAAACGAGGTTTTGGCCTCGGCCCCGTGAAATCGGTGGTGAAAAATCAGGGGTGCCACGGTTGGCCGTGGGGCGGAACCATCAATGAAAAAACCGTCATTGGGCGCACGGGAGGTGCGGCTCCCGGTGGCACCGAAGGAGGGCGTTCTGTTGGCCGGCAGACAGCCGATGCGAAACGTACTTTGACGGCGGTTGGGAAACCGTGCCACCGGCAGGCAAGCCGCCGCCGCGTCGGATGCCCTTTCCGTCGTCAAATCACAGTTGCCGGGTCAGCACGGGTGCATCTCCCGCATGATGGCAGTTGGCCGGCTTTCGGAGGGCGCCGTCCGGGACCCTGAGCTTGTCGAATGGGCTTTGTCGGCGCCGGTGCGTAAGGTCTCGGATGCGGCTGCGACAAAGCGCAGCCCTCCGAAACCAAACAATGCTGGTGCCCGATCGGCCGCACCGACAATCGGGAGGATCGCCGGATCAGCACCCGGACCGACGAAAACTTTCTTACCCACCGAATCCCCCCGTTCGCATCCGCCGCTGCCGCGACGCCCCGCCTGCCCTATTTTTTGCCGGGTGGGAGCTCCGCTAGAATCTTGATCGCCGCTTCGTTCTTGAACTCGCGCGCAATGTCCAGCGCCGTCACGCCCAGTTTCGAAACCACCGTCGGATCGACTCCGGCGGTGAGGAATAATTGCACCATTTCCGCGCTGCCACTCGCGGCAGCCTCGTGGAGCGCCGTGCCGCCGCGTTCGCTGAGCGTCATCGGCTTGGCGCCGCCCGCCAGCAGCGCCCGGGCGATCGCCACCTTGTCCTTGGCGGCGGCGTGATGCAGCGGTGTCCACCCCATGCGATCGCGTTCGTTGGGCGCGGCCTTGCGCGTGAGCAGGATTTGCACCAGGGCGACGTTGCCGCGTTCGACCGCGAGGTGCAGCGGCGTCCGCGCACTGCGGTCAGGGGCGTCGACGCTCGCGCCGGCGTCGAGCAGCAGGACCGCGATCTCGGTGCGGTTGCGCAGAATTGCCTGGTGCAGCGGCGTGAGGGCCGCGTCCTTTCCGCGCTGCGCGCTCTCCGGCGCGCCCTTCACGTGGAGGCGGACGTCGTCGAGATCGCCGCGCGCGATGGCCTCGTCGATGGTGGGGTAGCGCGGAATGCGTGCCACCGTGGAGCTGACGCCCGCCGGCGGGACGGCGACACCGGCGGTCCAGGCGAGACCGTTGAGCACGAGTTTCCGAAAATTGTCGTCGCTCCAGTTGCGGTGAAAATGCCCGCCGGTGAAACCAAACGTGCGGGCGCCGGCACCCTCGAAGACCCAGCCGAGCGTCTGCGGTTCGCGCTTGGCGACGGCGGCGCGCACCGCGGGATTGCCGGAGCGCGGGCCGTCCTGCCCGAGTGAATTCTCCGGTGGCACCGCCTGCAACACCGGCCGCGCGTCACGGTGAAACCTCAGGTGATAATACCATTCGTCATCGATGGAAAACGGCGCGACCCCGCGCGTGACGTCGTGCGCCAGGAGTTTTGGCTGTTCCACTTTCCAAACGGGATTGACCGACCACTCGGTCTCGAAGCGCCCGCCGATGGTCTCGAGCAGATAGTCCGCGAGATCGCCCGGCGACGGCTCGACCGCAAAGTGCAGCACGGCGAGACCCTTGCCCGCGCTGGTGTGGCGGCGCAGGGCGGCGACCTGGCCCTTCGCCACGTGACCATCGAGTCCGTCGGAATAAAGGACGAGCGCCGTCGCCGAGGCCAGCACCGCATCGGTCGGCCACCCCAGGCTCACCTCGGCGCGCAGACCGAGGCCGCTGGTGTTCATGGCTTCGGCGAGCAGTTTGCAGCCGTCGGGAAACCGGTGCTCGCCGGGGCCGTGGCTCGGCTCTCCGGCGATCAGCAAGACGATGGGGGTGACGGGCGCGGCGACGGCGGCGGCGGGACCGACGAGCAGGCACAGGGCGCGGAAGAGCGAGCGAAGGTGGATCATGGTGGGGGAGTCGGGGATCGAGTGTGCGGAAACGACTGAAGCTGTCGAGGCGGGCGAGGTTTGTTCGGGCTGCGTGGGTGAACGCGATCGGTGGCGACTTGATAAAGGGCGAAGTCATCGTGCGGGGTGGGGCACCCCGCCTCCATCGGCACTATGGGCGGATCTCGTCGCCAACGCTTGGCCAGCCTCGGTGAACGGATCGATAGGTCGTATTGTGGCACCACGCGATGGCGGCGACGACAAAGCCCATTCGACTTGCTCAGGGTTCCGAACGTCGCCCTTCGAAACAAACCACGTGTTTCGAAGGGCTGCGCTTCGTCGCAGCCGCAGGATGCATCCTAATACCCGGGATCGCGAAGAGCTCGGTTTGGGATGCCGCCTCCTTTGGCGAAGTAGGCTGACGGTTCGAAATCTCGTCCACCGTGTGCGTTCCGGAAAATAGGCTCGGCATCGGCGGGCGGTTTCGAACGCTGCTGCGGATGAATCTTTCGAGCAAAGTCGCGGTCGTCACCGGAGCCGGATCGGGAATTGGCAAAGCGTGCGCACTCGGGATGCTGGCGGCCGGTTATCGGGTGGTGCTCGCCGGGCGACGGAGCGAGGCGCTCGAAGATACCGCGCGCAGCGCCGGTGTGCCCGCGACGCAGTGGCTGACAGTGCCCACCGATATCACCAACCCCGCCGCGGTGCAGGCGCTCTTTGCGCGTACGCAGGAAGTCTTCGGGCGGGTCGACGTGTTGTTCAACAACGCGGGGATCAACGTACCGGGCGTGCCACTCGAAGATCTGTCCTTCGAACACTGGCGACAGGTGATTGAGACAAATTTGACCGGGGCATTTTTGTGCGCACAAGCGGCGTACCGCCTCATGAAAAAGCAGAGCCCGCGCGGTGGCCGGATCATCAACAATGGTTCAGTGTCCGCGCACGTGCCGCGCCCGTTCTCCTCGCCGTACAATGCCGCCAAGCACGGCATCACCGGTCTGACCAAGTCGATCGCGCTCGACGGCCGGCCCTTCGACATCGCGTGCGGCCAGATCGATATCGGCAACGCCGATTCACCGCTCGCGGGGAAGATGCGCCACGGCGTCCCGCAGGCCGATGGAGCGATCGCCGTCGAGCCGACGATTGACGTGCGTCACGTGGTCGACGCCGTGCTTTACATGAGCGGCCTACCGCTCGACGCCAACGTGCCGACGATCACCGTCATGGCGACCAAGATGCCCTATGTCGGCCGCGGGTAGCGCGTGTTTTTCCAGCTCGGCACCCGCAACTGAAGTTGTTCCCCGTCGCATCTTTCTCTTTCCTCTTTGTCTTTCTCGTCGGGTATGTTCCGGACGAACGAGAAATAGGACGTGGAACGAGAACGAGTGTCGGCGAGAGTGACCTACCGCCCAGTGCCGGTCGTGCCGACGGTGTTGCCGGGAATCTTGTTTGACGGCTGGAGCCGCAACAGGCGCTCCGCCTCCTCGAGCAAAAATCCTATTTCGGTGAAGGGTTCGAAGCCGATGTCCTGCCAGCGCACCCGACCCTGGCCATCGATCAGGAACGTGCCGTGCAGCGGAGCGTCTTCGAAGTCGTCAAACGCACGGTAGGCTTTGAACACCTCTTTCTGCGGGTCCGATACCAACGGGAAGGGAAAGCCGTCCTGGGTCTTGGTTTTCTCGAACGTGCGTTGCAGGCCGTCGACGGTGTCGGTGCTCACCGCCACCAGCGAGATGCCGAGTTTGTTGAAATCGGCGGTTCTTGGTGCAAACGCTCCCAGTTGGGCGACGCAGTGGGAACAGCCATGCCCGAGGTAAAAAAGCACCACGACCGGCTTGCCGCGATAATCCTGCAACGCGACGCGCCGGCCGTCCATGCCGGGCAGCGACCATGCGGGTGCGGGCGATGGCTCCCACCGGAACGGCCCGAGTTGCGCCAACTCCGGCCGCTGGCCGGAATCCGTCCGGACTTCGGCCTTGAGCCGCCAGTCGGTGGGGAGATTTCGCGCCGCGGCCACCGGGCGGAGCCGTTGGAAAACCGGCTGGTCGAGGTCGATCGCGGCCGAGATGGCGCGCAGACGATCGAACGCCGCCCCGGCTTCGTCGGCTTTTCCGATCGCCTGCAGGATGTCGACGTAGTTGGCGAGGACCGGGACCTGATTGGGCGCGGCCTTCTCGGCGTCGAAGGCCGTTTTTTCCGCCCTGGCCGGATCGCCGGCCTGCAGTTGGAGCCGCGCGAGGCGGTCCTTGGGCAGATCCTTGGACTTGGCGAAAAATTCCAAGGCGGCGGTGTTTTCCCCCCGGGCGAGCGCCGCGTAACCCTGTAATTCCGCGATCGCATTCTCCAGATACGCGAACTTGCTCACGGGGCCGCCAGCCTTCTTCGCGGGCGGGTTGACGACGGGCGGTGCGGGCAGCGCGGCCGCGACGGGATCGGGCGCCTTTTCCGCCGCGACGATGGCGTCAACTGCTCCGGCGACCGGCTTGTTTTCGGCGGCCGCGGCCGCGTCGCTTTTCCCGGCGGCCCGGGCTTTCTTCGTCGCGGCCTCCTTGGTCTGCTCCGTCTTGAGCAACGCCTGCAATGTCTCCAGCAGTTGGATACCGGCAACCGCGTTGCCCCGGCTGAATTCCGCGACCCCGAGCGCCCGCTGGTGGGTGGTCTGGTCCTGCGGCGTCTTGCCCGGGGACACCAGGCCGCTCTCGGTCACGCGCACCACGGCCGCCCACTGTTCATAACGCGACAACACCTCCACGAGCCGGCGGCGACCGTACGAATAGCTGCTATTCGGGCGGTCGGTGTAGGCGCTGGCTGAATCGGCGGTCTTGGTCTCATCGCCAGCGGGCTCCTTGGCCTCGGTCCCGCCCTCGCCGGATTCGTCCTTGGTGTCCGAGTCGGTGGCCCCGGATTTCTTGAAGCGCGGCACCCGGGGCAGCTCAATCATGTTCGTCGCGAGCGCCACGGCGTCGTGGACTCGGCCCACGTGCGACAGGTTGCGCACAAACCATTCGTTGTTGTGCGCATAATTGTGAATCTGGTCGGGCAGCACGCGATCGCGGATCAGGTGCGCGTGATCGATCCGGGCGGAGGCCTCCTGTTGCCAGGCGGCGTCGGCGAAGCGGTTTAGTTTCGAAAAAATATGGCCGGGCATGTGCCACATGTGGGCAATGCCCGGGGAGGACTGGCCGCAGGCGGCGGCCGAGGTCAGGGCGCGTTCGGCCGCCTCGCGGTCCCAGAGGTGAATCCGGTAATGGTGAATCGGATGCGCCGGCTCGACCGCCAGCACCTGGCCAATCAGCGACTCAACGGCCTGGTGACTGCTGATGGGCACGCCCTTGCTGCTGCTGTCCCAGAGCAAGACCGCCAGAAAGGCCTTGGCCTCGAGGTCGGCGGGATGCTCGAAGATGATTTTCTCGAACGCCCGGATCAACTCCCGGCGGCGATCCTTCTCCGCGCGTTTGTCCTCCTTGTAATAGGCCGCGTAGGCCTCGATCCATCCGCGTTCGCGCGGGCCCGCCTGCTCTTTTCGTTTGACGGCCCCGGCGATGAATTCACGGGCGCGTTTCTGGTTCTGAATGTTGGCCATCGCCAGGCCCCAGTAAGCCATTGCCATTTCCGGATCCAGCAGCGCCGCCTGCCGGAACGAACGTTCCGCCTCGAAATACCAAAAGCCATGCAACTGGCCGACCCCTTGGTTGAAGAACCGCTGGGCCAGCTCCACTTGGGTCGTGACTGTAAAGGAGACTTTGCCGGTGCCGTCCATCAGGTAGGCGCGCTGGCGTGGTCCCTCGTTGAACGCCTCGCCGTGCAGCGAGTGGCCGGCCGCCGGGCCGGTCTCCGGGTCATCCGCGGCGTGCGCGAAAACCACGAACCAGGCGGGCAGGGAAAGGGCGAGGGCGGAAAAGCGGAGCGTGTGAGGGAGCATCGGAATTAGTGGGGCAACGAAACAATTCGTCGCCTGGCGGGGGAAGGACGGGCTGACTGTTGGCTGTCGGCACCCACCAGGCAACCCGTTTGTCGTCCGCGCTGACATCGCTGCGACGGGTGCGATGCGTGCTACGCGCTGCTGGCGCGCGTCGAGACTTCGATCACGTCGTGCGGGGCGGCCTCTTTTTGTCCGGCGGGGCTGACGCGGATGTAGCGGGCCTTGGCCCTGAGTTCCGGTAACGTCGCCGCGCCGAGATAACCCATGCCGCTCTGGACGCCACCGATCAGGTTTGCGAGGACGTCGTCGACTGAACCGGAAACTTCCTTGAGCGCCTCGATGCCCTCGGCTGCCACCTTGCGGGTCGTGTCGTTTTTGTCGTGCCCGTAGCGCGCCGCGCTGCCGGCCTTCATCGCGGAGAGCGAGCCCATGCCGCGGTATTGTTTGTAGACCTTGCCGTTGATTTCAAGAATCTCGCCCGGCGCCTCGCGACAACCCGCCAGCAGTCCGCCGAGGATCACGGCGTCGGAAAGCGTGAGCGCCTTCACGATATCGCCGCTCTTGGTGATGCCGCCGTCGGCGATGAGTTTGACGCCGGCCTTTTTCGCAGCGGATCCCGCCACATGCAGCGCGGTGAGCTGGGGGATGCCGACGCCCGCCACGATGCGCGTGGTGCAAATCGATCCGGGCCCCTGGCCGATCTTGACCGCGTTGGCCCCGCAGTCGCCGAGAAACGCGACCCCGCTGCCGCTCGTGACGTTGCCCGCGATGATCGTGAGATCCTTGAACGCGCCGCGGACGAGTTTCACGACCTCGCCGACTCCGGTGGTGTGACCGTGCGCGGTGGAGACGGCGACGCAATCGACGTGCTCGGCGACCAGACTGCCGACGTGTTCGATGATCTTGTCACGGTCGAGCGTGCCGTCGGGACGGCGCACAGGAGAGAGCGCGGCGCCGACCACGAGCCGAAAATCGTGATCGCGCGCCGGCTTGCGGCGGGATTTCGATTCGGCGGTGATCCGTTCGACGTCGGACGCGGTGATGAGGCCGCGCAGATGACCGGCCTCGTCGACCACGAGCATCTTGTTGATGCCGACATTGGCGGTGAAAAATCGATCCGCGGCGTTGATCGGATCCTTGGCAACGGCGCGTTGCTTCTCGGTCTTGAGTTGGGCGCGGGGTGTCATGACATCGGCCACGCGTTTGCCCTTGTAGCGATCCTTGACGACGTTGCCGGACAGGAGGCCGGCGAGTGCGCCGCTGTTATCGACCACGGGAAAGGTGGAGAAGCTGAAGCCCTTTGCTTCAACCATCGCCAGCACGTCGCCGATGAGTTGATCGGGGGTGACCGTGATGGGGTCCTGAATCAGCCCGTGGATGTGGCGTTTCACCCGCGCGACTTCCTTCACCTGTTCCCGGGCTGGCATGTTGTAATGAACGAGGCCGAGTCCACCGTTCAATGCCATCGCGATGGCCATGCGTGATTCGGTGACGGTGTCCATGTCCGACGAGATGATCGGAATCTGGAGGCGCAGGGCGTCGCTGAGCGCCGTGGATGTATCGGCGTCCTTGGGGAGGATCGTCGAGTAGAGTGTCGCCAGTGAAACGTCGTCGAAGGTGAGCGCCGTGGGCAGATTGGCGCGGAAGAACGCCTCGGCGGGGAGGAAAAACTCAGCGTCAGCGGAGGCGGGAGCGGCGGTGGAGGACGAGGCAATCTTGGTCATGGATTGCCCTGAACGGAGTAGGGCTGGCCGGGGTGAGCGCAAATGGAAAAGTAAAAGCAGCAGCGTGTATTACTTGGTTGTGCCACTGCGAAAGCCGCCCCAAGAACTTGTCACGTATTACGTGACAAGTTCGATCGGCCGCCGGGGAATGGTTTGGCGAACATTGGGGGATTCGCCCAACCACGGGTCGAACTGCTACTCCCGCCAGCCGCGCACCTGGCAATGAACCACGGCCACCTGACCCATGTAGTTGGCGGCCGGCGCCAGGGCGGCGGCCTTGAGCAGGTGCACCCTGGCTTGGAACGCATCGCCGAGGGCCTCGTGGTAAAGACCGAGGTAGAGCTGGGCGTAACAGCGCTGGCGGTTCAGCGCGGCGGTCGAGATCCCAGCCTTCGCCTCGGCCGCCTGGAGGACATCCTCCGTCCTGCCTTGGCCCGCGTAGAGCGCGTGGATTTCCTTCATCGGCACGCGCGTGTCGTGGGTGATCGGGATGAACAGTTTCCGTGCGACCGCGATGCTTTCCGATTTCGCGACGCAAAGAAAATGCCAGGCGGCGTTCTCCACGTCCTCGCGGTTCACCTTTTGATGAACTTCGAATTGGGCGCGGCCGTCGTGGTATCGCCCCGCGTAATACAGCGCGAGCCCGCGCTGCCAGTGGCCGGCGAGGGACGCCGGTTGCTCCTTCACCTGGGCGTCCCATTCCACCAGCGATTCCCGGATGCGCCCGGCGAAGAAGTGTTCCTCGCCTTGGGCGTAGCGGGATTTCGTTTCCTGCGCGGAGAGGGCGACAGCGAAGGGAACGAGATAAACGAGAATGCGATTCATGTTGGGTTACGGACCGGCGGTGTTGATGCCGTTGCAAGCGCAGACTGATGTCCTCATCGGGCTGGCTTGAGGGCGAACAATCCAAAACCCGGTGAGCACATCGGGTGCCACCACCAAGAGCTTGCGTATCAGGAGCGAGATCTCGCTCCGGCTGAAGCGCCCCGGCTGAAACCCGCCGCCAGGCCAGATTGTGAATGTAACGTAATACGTTACATGTTCACCGAGAAATCTCCGGCTACAGGTTGACGCTTGCGCAAGTGCCCCGGCGAGCGGGTCGGAGGCTCTACTTCGCGCGCGTGGCCGTCCAGTCGCTCTTCCGGGCGGCTCCGCCGTCGCGCCCAGGGCGCTCGATCGATCCGGTGATGGTGGAGCCCGCCAGCTTGCCGGAATATTTCGAGACGAATTTGTTGCCGTTGAATTCCAGCTCGATGGTGAAGGCAATGGTTCCGGCCTTGTAGGAACTGTTGGTGATCGCCGTGTCCGGAATATCGAACTCCCCCATTTTCGCGCCCTTGAGGACGCCGGTGAGCTGTTCGCCCTTGAGTTCGAGGGTCAGCGTGCGATCCACCGCCGGGTTGTCGCCGCGGCCGGGCTGTGACCATTTCCAGGTGCCGGTGGGCGAAGCGTCGGCGGCGAGCGCGGCGACGGTGACGAAACAAGCGGCGACGAACGCCGCGAAGGCTTTGCGATATGTTTTCATAGGGTGTCGTTGGGACGGCGGCAGGACGCGGCGTCGACGGAAAAGTTCTGGTCGCGGTGGCAAATCGCATCTGCACGATTGATTGCCCGGCGGTCTTCAGGTCCTCTCGTTTCAGGCACGCCATGAAATTCCGAATCCAGCATCGCCGTTATCGTCTGCCGTTCCGCGTCCCGGTGCGGACGGCGCATGGCGCGTGGATCGAACGCGAAGGTCTGATTGTGCGGCTGGAGGACGAGCACGGCGTCGTGGGTTTTGGCGAGGCTGCGCCGATTCCGCACTTTGGCACCGAGACGGTCGACGAAGACGAGGCCGGCGTGCGCGTTCTCGGCGAGTGGACGAATGAAGACGCGATGGCGTCGGTGCCCGCGAGGTTGGCCGGTCTGCGCAACGCGATCGCCGCGGCACGGGCGGATGCGACCGTGCCAACCCGTGGAACGGCTGGCGGGGGTGGCGCCCGTTGGCGCCAACGGGCTGGTTGGGGAGCTGACGCGGCAAAGCCCGATGAGGACATCGGGCTCCACCTTTCGGAAAAAGACCATTTCGGCGTGGCGGCGCTGCTGCCGGCGGGACGCGCGGCGCTCGCGCCGATCGCGGCGCGGGCGGAGAGCGGATTCCGGGTTTTTAAGTGGAAGGTTGGCGTCGCGGATCTCGCCGATGAATTGGTGCTGCTGGACGATGTTTGCGCGGCCCTGCCCGCGGGGGCGAAGCTGCGGCTCGATGCCAACGGCGCGTGGGATCGACGGCAGGCGGAGCGTTGGCTGGAGCGCTGCGCCGAGCGACCGGTGGAGTTTTTGGAGCAACCCTGCTTCGCCGAGCCGACGCAGGGGGCGGCCCGGCAGCGGAAGACGGAGGAACTCCTATTGGGCCTCGCAGGAGATTTTCCGACGCCGATTGCGCTGGATGAGTCCCTCGTGGGCGAGGGCGACATCGAGCGATGGATCGGGGCGGGGTGGCCGGGGGTCTTTGTCGTGAAGCCTTCGCTGCTCGGCGACGTGCGCGGAGCGCTGGTACGGCTGGAAAAGGCGAAGGCGGCCGTGGTGTTTTCTTCGGCGCTGGAAACGGGGGTGGGGGCGAAGGCGGCGCTGCGGACGGCGTTTCAGTGGAAAGGCGAGTTGGATTCGACCGGCTCACCGCAGGTGCGGGCCCTGGGCTTCGGCGTGTGGCCGTTGTTTGCCGATGCGCGCTGCGACGGGCCGTACCCGGCGCCATTTCTGCGACGCGAGGACGTGGAAGCGCTCAAGCCGGAGGCCGTATGGAACGCGCTGAGTTGATGACCGTGCTGCGCGCGACGCGCTGCGCGCACGAAAGGGAAGGCTTCGTTTTCCTGCAGGATCCGAATCGGACGTCAGCCGGCCGTGCCGCCATCGCCGCACAACTATCGCGAAGCAAGAATCAAGAATCGAAGATCTCCCAAGGTTGGTTGTGCATTGCGACCGGCGGTACAAGCGGCGGCGTGAAATTCGCCCGGCACGACGAGCAGACTCTCTCCGCCGCGGTGGAGGGGCTGCGGGCGCATTTTGGTCTCGCGCGCATCAATGGGGTCGACGTCCTGCCGCCGCATCATGTGAGCGGATTGATGGCACGGGTGCGGGCCGCGGCCACCGGTGGCAATCACGTGGCGTGGTCGTGGAAGCGACTGGAGGCGGGGGACGTTCCCCGTCTGGACGCACGGGAGGATGACTGGGTGATTTCCCTCGTGCCGACGCAATTGCAGCGGCTCCTGCAGGTGCCGGTGGCCGTGGAGTGGCTGCGCGGCCTGCGCGTGATTTTTCTGGGTGGCGGTCCGGTGTGGCCGGCGTTGGCGGAAGCCGCCGCGCGGGCGGCGCTGCCGGTGGCGCTGAGTTATGGCATGACGGAGACGGCGGCGATGGTCGCGGCGTTGCGACCGGAGGAGTTTCTGGCCGGCGGGCGGACGTGCGGGCGGGCGCTCCCGCATGCGCGGATCACGGCTGACCGCGAAGGAGTGGTGCGGGTCGCGGGCGCGTCGGTTTTTCACGGCTACTGGCCGGAGTGGCGAGGGGAGCGCGAATTCGTGACCGAAGATCTCGGCGTGATCGACGCGCACGGGAAGCTGGAGGTGCTGGGGCGGCGCGATGCGATGATCATCACGGGCGGAAAAAAAGTGCAGCCGGCGGAAGTCGAGGCGGCGCTGCGGGCGAGCGGGGAGTTTTCTGAGGTGGTGGTGATTGGCGTGCCGGATGGGGAATGGGGTGAGGCGGTCGTGGCGTGCTTTCCCCTGATGGGCGGACGCGCTCCGGAAACTTCGCGCGCAGTGGCGGCGCTGGCGCCGCATCAACGGCCGAAGCATTATCTTCCGCTCAGCCCGTGGCCGGCCAACGCGCCGGGCAAGGTGAGCCGGGCGGAGTTGCGCGCGGCGGCGCGAGCAAGGCTGGCGGGCGGCGGGTAGGACCGCACGGACCCCGATCCCACCAAACATTCAGCGCGGAGGGCGGACGATTTAGAGTTTATGAATCCGGATTTTCGCCTCTACTCACTCGCATGACCAAGAATGAAATCGCCGATGTCCTCTCCGAGATCGCGACGTTGCTCGAGTTGAAGGGCGAAAACCCGTTCAAGGTGCGCGCCTACCAGGCCGGGTCGCGGGCGCTGGAGGCGATCGAGGAAAGCGAACTTGCGCGACTGATCGCCGGGGAGGAGCTGAAAAGCATGAAGGGCATCGGCGATGCCCTCGCGCAAAAGATCACCGAGCTGCACACGACGGGCGGACTCGTGTTTTTCGAAAAACTAAAGGCGTCGGTCGAACCGGGGCTGGTGGATCTGCTGCAGATTCCCGGGCTGGGGCCGAAAAAGATTCGCGCGCTGCACGACAGGCTCGGCATCGCCGACCTCGCCGCGCTGACCCGGGCCTGCCAGGATGGCCGGGTGGCGGAGCTTGACGGATTTGGCGCGAAGACGCAGGAGAAGCTGCTGGCCGGGATCAAGAATCGCGAGGCCTACGGGCGGCGGCACCGGTGGTGGGACGCCGCGGAAATCGCGGGGCCGATCGTCGCGGGATTGCGCCAGTTGCCCCAGGTGCGGCGGGCGGAGGCGGCGGGCAGCCTCCGACGCGGGATGGAAACGGTGGGCGACCTCGATTTCATCGTGGCGGCGACCGACGTCGCGCCGGTGGTCGGATGGTTTGTGGGGATGGCCGGCGTGAAAGAGGTGACGGCGCAGGGCGAGACCAAGGCGAGTGTGCGATTCGAGAGCGGGTTGCAGGCGGATTTGCGGATCGTGCCGGAGGAGCAGTTCGTGTTCGCGCTGCACCATTTCACCGGCTCGAAGGATCACAATGTGCAGTTGCGCCAACGGGCGCTGGCGCGTGGGCTCAGCTTGAGCGAATGGGGCTTGGTGCCGGCGGAAGGCGAGGGGACCGTGAAGGCGAAGGCCGGCGCCGGCGGACCCCGGACGGACGTGCGCACCGAGGCCGAGTTGTTTGCGGCGCTCGGGTTGCGCTTCATCCCGCCCGAGTTGCGCGAGGGGCTGGGGGAGATCGAGACGGCGGAGCAGGGGGAATTGCCGCGGTTGATTGAGGCGGGCGATCTGCGCGGAGCGTTTCACAACCACACCACGGCCTCCGACGGCCGGAACACCCTTGCGGAGATGACCGCGGCGGCGGCGGCGCTCGGCTGGGAATACCTCGGGATCGCGGATCATTCGAAGAGCAGTTTTCAGGCGAATGGCCTGAGTGAGGAGCGGCTCCTGCAACAGGTGGCGGATATTCGCGCGCTGAACGCGTCGAGGCGTTTCGCGACCCAGGTGTTGGCCGGGACCGAATGCGACATTCTGGTGGATGGCCGGCTTGATTTCGACGACGCGCTCCTCGCGCAGCTGGATTATGTGGTGGTGTCGGTGCACAGCTCCTTTTCGCAGGATGAGGCGGCCATGACGGCGCGCCTCGTGCGGGCCCTCGAGCATCCGCGGACGACGATGCTCGGGCATCTTACCGGGCGGTTGTTGCTGCGGCGCGAAGGATATCGCGTCGACGTGGGCCGGGTGATCGATGCGGCCATCGCCAATGGGGTGGTGATTGAACTGAACGCGAACCCGTGGCGGCTCGACCTGGACTGGCGGCACTGGCGCAAGGCGGCCGAGCGCGGTCTGGTATGTGCGATCAACCCGGATGCGCACGAGACCGAAGGGCTGCAACACGTGCGCGCCGGGGTGAACGCCGCGCGCAAGGGCTGGCTGACGCGCGAAAACGTAATGACGACCTGGCCGCTGGCCCGCGTGGAGCAATGGCTGCATCGGCGGGCGGGCCGGTAACGGGCTTGATTCCGCGGATTTGCGTTCGTCACGATGAGGCGTACTTTCCGACGCACATGTTTCCTTCGAACCATTCTTTTTCCACCATGATTACATCCCGTCTCCGACCCACCGTCCCGGCGGCGATCCTGCTGCTCCTCGGCGCGGCCGCCATGCTGCGCGCGGAGGATTACGCGATCGTGACGTTGGTGGGTACCTCGAATGTCTCCGGGAGCGCCGATGGCACTCCCGGATCGTTTCGGAACCCGTATGGCATCGCGATCGATGCCGCGAAGAATCTCTACGTTTCCGATACCTTGAACAACACGATCCGGAAAATCACCCCGGCCCGGGTGGTTTCGACTCTCGCGGGTTCTGCGGGGACTTTCGGATCGACGGACGGCACCGCGGGCGCGGCCCGCTTTAATTTCCCGGTGGGTCTGGCCGCGGACTCGTCGGGCAACGTCTACGTCGCCGATTCGAAAAATTTCACGATTCGAAAAATCACCGCGGCCGGGGTGGTGTCGACCTATGCCGGGGCGCCGTTTCTGCTCGGGGCGAACGACGGCCCGATCGCGACCGCCCGCTTTTTCCTGCCCTATGGCGTCGCGGTCGATTCGTCGGGGAACGTTTATGTCGCGGATGGCGGCAATCACGTGATTCGCAAGATCACGGCCGCCGGGGTCGTCTCGACGCTGGCCGGCGCCGCCTTGCAATCCGGCTTCACCGACGGCTCGGGCGCCGCCGCGCGTTTCAGCACGCCGTGGGGGGTGGCGGTTGACACCAGTGGCAACGTCTTCGTCGCCGACAGCCTCAACAATGCGATTCGCAAGGTGACTCCAGCCGGTGTCGTGACCACCTACGCCGGCAACTCCGGGAACGGCGGCGGTCTGGACGGTGCGGCTGCCACCGCGCGGTTCAACCAGCCGCGCGGGTTGTCGGTGGATGCGACCGGCAACGTGCTGGTCGCAGACTACGGCAACAGCGTCATCCGACTGATTACTCCGGGCGGGACGGTCTCGACGCTGGCCGGAGCCACCGGGATTATTGGGGAGGTCGACAGTGTGGGCTCCGCCGCCCGCTTCTATGACACGACGGATGTCGTGGCGGACGGCAGCACGATCTACGTCGTCGATTCGTCGAACAACCTCATTCGAAAAGGAGTGCCGGCGAGCCTGGCGACCCTCCCGGTGATTTTGATCGAACCACTCGATCAAGAGGTGAGCGTGGGCCAGGCGGTGACGTTTCGCGTCGTGGCGAGCGGCAGCGCATTAACCTACCGTTGGCTCAAGAATGGCGGGTTGATTGCCGGCGCGACCAGTGCGAGTTACACCATCGCCGCGGCGCAGGCGGCCGACGTCGGCACGTATTCTGTGCGGATTGCCGGAGCCGGGGGTGGCTCGGTCGACAGCGCGCCGGCCACTCTTTCCGTGACGGCGGTGGGCACCGGCCCCATTGCGATCACGGCCCGTCCCCTGAGCCAGAACGTCAGCACCGGGCAGAGCGCGACCCTGAGCGTCACCGCGACCGGCGCCGGCCTCACCTTTCAGTGGCTGAAAAACGGTTCGGCCATTTCGGGTGCGACCTCGGCGAATTACACGCTGCCATCCGTGCAGGCTACTGACGCCGGCACCTACGCCGTGCGGTTGACCTCCGGCGGCACGACGGTGACGGCGTCGGCCAAGCTCAGCGTGGGAACCGGTGGCACGGTGGCTATCAACATCACCACGCAACCCACGAACCAAACGGTGAACGCGGGGCAGGGCGCGACGTTTGCCGTGACGGCCACCGGGTCGACGGCGCTGGCCTATCAGTGGTTCAAGAACGACCAGGTCGTGGCGGGCGCGACGAACTCGAGCCTGGCGATCGGCGCGACCCAGACGACCGACGCGGGCAACTACACCGTCCGGGTCAGTGGCGGCGGTCTCAACGTGTCGAGCGAGGTGGCGGTGCTGACGGTGAACGTCGTCGTCACGGGGCCGACGGCGCGACTTTCCAATTTGTCGGTGCGCACGGCGATGGGGGTGGGGCAGACGCTGATTGTGGGCGTGGTCGTGAGCGGTGGTTCGCGCAATGTGCTGGTCCGGGCCGCCGGTCCAGCGCTGGCGGCGTTTGGGCTGAGCTCGGCGATGAGCGATCCCCGGCTGGAGCTTTACAACGGACCCACGCAGATCCTGGCGAACGACAGCTGGCCGGCGACCCTCGCGGACACGTTTGCGAGCGTGGGCGCATTTGGGTTTCCGGCCGGCAGCAGCGACGCGGCGTTTGTCCAGGGCATTGACGGGGCGCGTTCGATTTGGGCGCTGGGCACGGGGGCGGGAGTGGTTCTGGTCGAGGCATACGACACCGGCACCGGCAACACCCCGCGCCTGGTCAACGTGTCCGCGCGGAACCAGGTGGGCACGGGCGACAACATTCTCATTGCGGGCTTCAACATCGCGGGCACTGGCACCAAGCGATTGCTGATCCGCGCCGTCGGCCCGACACTTGCGGCCTTTGGAGTGACGGGGTTGCTCGTCGATCCGAAACTGGAGGTCTATGACAGCGCCGGCGTGAAGGTAACTGAGAATGACACCTGGGACCCGGCGCTGGCCGTGACATTTTCGGCGGTTGGAGCCTTTTCGCTCAATGCCGGCAGCCGGGACGCCGCGTTGCTGACGACGCTCGCAGCCGGCGGTTATACCGTTTGGGTCCGCGGGTCCGACGGTGGCACCGGCGAGGCCTTGGTCGAAATTTACGAAGTGCTGTAGGAGTCGGACCGGATTTTTCCCGGCGGCGGGAAGCCGCCTTTCGGCAGATGTTTCACGCCCCTGAGCGGAGGCGAAGGGCAACCCTCCCCTGGCGGGCAGGCCAAGGGAATCCGGTGCGAATTGCGAATCCTCCAAGAGGTGAATCGCGAAAATTCGTTGGCTTCCGCATCTTGTGCCACGCGGGATGCGTCCTGTTGTGTTGTTCGCCCACTGCTCGTTCTAGGCTGTATTTCCGTTTCAATCCTCATCACCGTCCGTGTGACACCCGATGATTGTCCATCTGGTTCATGGTCTAAACCTCAACCCGTTCCAGTCATGAAACTCGCCCGTTTGTCCCTCGTCTGTGTCACCGCCGCCCTCGTCGGGGCGACGTCGCTCTGCGCTCAGAAAAAGTAAACCAGATGCGCCCCCGTATCCTCCGGATAGTGTACCGCCCGTGGTGGCGCGTGATGGCGGGCGCCTGTTTTTTTGCAGCGTGGTCGCTCCCGGCGGCGGAAGTCGCGCCGGGTGCGGAGATCCTGCAGGAACTCCGCAGTTTCGCGACCACCGGCACGCTGCTGCACATCGCGGCGCATCCGGATGATGAAAACACGCAGCTCATCACTTACTTTGCCAAGGCGCGCGGCTATCGGACGGCCTACCTCTCGTTGACGCGCGGCGACGGCGGCCAGAACGAGATCGGGCCCGAGTTCGACGAGAAGCTTGGCCTCGCCCGCACGCAGGAACTCCTGGCCGCCCGGCGCCTCGACGGCGGCCGGCAGTTTTTTACGCGCGCGATCGATTTTGGCTATTCGAAGTCGGCCGACGAGACGCTGCGGTTTTGGGATCGGAACGAGGTGTTGGGCGACGTGGTGCGCGTGATCCGGATTTTCCGGCCAGATGTCATTGTCACCCGATTTTCCCCCAGCGGCGGGGGCACGCACGGGCATCACACGGCCTCGGGAATGCTTGGCGCCGAGGCGTTCAAGCTGGCGGGCGATCCGCAGGCGTATCCGGAACAGCTGCAACAGGGCCTCACCGTGTGGCAGCCGAAACGCGTGGTGCTGAACAGCGGCGGTTTCGGTCGCGGGGGCGGCGGCGCACCGGCGGCAAACACCATCCGGATGGACATCGGCGGCAGCGATCCGGTGACGGGGGAGGGCCTCGGAGCGATCGCCGGGCGCAGTCGTGGCCGGCACATCACGCAGGGGTTTGGGAGTTTCGGCGGGCGCGGCGGCGCTGGTTCCGGGGCCAACGAGCAATCGTTCAGCCCGCTCGGCGGTGAGCCGGCGGCAAAGGATCTCTTTGACGGTGTCGATACCACGTGGTTGCGCTACGGCAGTGTTGGGACGGAGATTGGCCGGCTCACCGCCCGGGCCATCACGGAATTCAAGGGCGGCGACCCGGCGGCGAGCGTGCCGGCGCTGTTCGCGATTCGCGCGAAGCTCGCCGCCCTGCCGGGCGATCCGCTGGTCGCGGACAAGCGGGCGCAGCTCGATCACCTCGTGCAGGCGTGTCTGGGCTTGAAGGTGCAGGCGACCGCGGATCGACCGGAGGTCTCCCCGGGAGAGAAAATCGACTGGAAGCTTTCCGCTTCGATGTCGGCAAAAACCCCGGTGCGCTGGGTCGCGACGCGTTTGAGCACCCGCGAAATTTCCGGCCCGCCGGTCAGTCTCACGCTGTCGGCCTCCGCCAGGGCGAATGTTTCCGAGGTTGTGCCGGTCGACACTCCGCTGACGCAGCCCTACTGGTTGCGGGAGGAAGGCGCGGCCGGAATCTTTCGGGTCGACGACCCAACGATGATCGGTCGCGCGGAGAATCCACCGTCATTTCCGATCGAGTTCGTGTTCGAGGTCCACGGTGAGAAGCTGGTGATTCCGGTCGAGGGCGAGGGGCTGGAGCAGACGCCAAAAGGGGAGAGGCGACGGCGCGTCGACGTGGTATCGCCGGTTTCGTTGCAATTTACGGCCGACGTGGCGTTGTTCGCGCCGGGATCAACCAAGTCGGTCACGGTGGACGTAACGGCGATGCGGTCTGGCGTGCAGGGCACGTTGCGGGTGCTGGTGCCGGCGGGTTGGACGGTCTCGCCCGCGGTCCGTATATTCATGCTGGAAAAGGCGGGCGAAAAACTTGGGAGTCTATTTTCCGTGACGGCGCCGGCCCAGCCGACGGCGGGGCGTCTGGCGGCGCATGCCGACGTGAACGGCATGCTCTACTCGAACCAGCGCTCCGAGATCCGCTACGAACATATTCCGCCGCAAATTCTCCAGCCACCGGCGCGTGCCCGGCTCCTGGTGCTCGACGTCGCGACGCGGGGCCAGCGGGTCGGCTACCTGCCCGGTGCCGGTGACGATGTCGCGCGGGCGATTGAGCAGCTCGGCTACCAGGTAACGATGCTGGCCGGGGCCGATCTCACGGTGGAGAAGCTGCGGGGCCTCGATGCGGTCGTGATTGGGGTGCGGGCGTTCAACGAACGCGAAGATCTGGCGGCCAATCTGCCGGGTCTCTTTGCCTATGTGGAAAACGGCGGCACGGTGATCGCGCAGTACAACCGGCCCAATGGACTGAGTGCGACCGAACTCGGCCCGTACAAACTCTCGATCCAGGGGTCCGCGCCGCAGCTGCGGGTGACCGACGAGCGCGCGCCGGTGTCGCTGCTCGCGCCGCAGCATGCGATTCTGAACCTTCCGAACCGGATCGGGCCGGCCGATTTTGAAGGCTGGTTTCAGGAGCGCGGCGCATATTTTCCGAGCAGCTGGGACGAGGCCCGCTACGAGCCCGTACTCGCGATGAGCGATCCCGGAGAGGAGCCCCTGAAGAGCAGCGTGCTGGTGGCGAAGCACGGCAAGGGTTACTACGTCTACACTGGCATCGCGTTTTTCCGGCAGCTGCCCGCGGGCGTGCCGGGCGCGTACCGGTTGTTCGCGAACCTGGTTTCACTCGGGAAATGACGCAGCCCTCGCGATCAACGGGAGGCGGGGAAGCCCGCCCGGGAAGACCCGCCTCGAACGCGGCGGATGGGGGCACCCGCCCGCCCGGGGATGCCAGGTCGGACGATGACGGCACGGGTCTGCCGGGCTTCCGCTCATGGCGGGCGGTCTACGTGGTGGTTTTTGCCGTGTTTGTTCTGGTGGTGGTGGCACTCGCGATTTTCTCGTCCGCTTTCGCATGAACGCCCTCGATTGGATTGTGCTGCTCGGGACCATGCTTGGCATCGCGGCCTATGGGACGTGGCGCACGCGGCACACCGATCATCTCGACACCTATCTGAAGGGCAGTCGCACCACCGGCTGGTTCACGATTGGGATTTCAGTGATGGCGACCCAGGCGAGCGCGATCACGTTTCTTTCGATCCCCGGGCAGGGGTTCGAGAGCGGGATCGGTTTCGTGCAAAACTACTTCGGCGTGCCGCTCGCGCTCATCATCGTCTGCGCGGTCTTCCTGCCGATTTACCGGATGCTCGGCGTCTATACGGCGTACGAGTACCTCGGAAAACGCTTCGACGCGAAAACTCGTCTCCTCGGGGCGGCGCTCTTTTTGATGCAGCGCGGACTGGCGAGCGGGGTGACGATCTACGCACCGGCCATCATCATCTCCACGGTGCTCGGATGGCGGTTGGATTTGACGATCATCGGAACGGGGCTGCTCGTGATCATCTACACGGTGACGGGCGGAAGTGTGGCCGTGAGTCTGACACAGAAGTGGCAGATGAGCGTGATTTTTGGCGGCATGGTCACCGCGTTCATCGTGCTGGTGACGAAGCTGCCGCCGGACGCGCTGCACATCGCGGGCGCGCTGGGCAAGCTCGAGGCGGTCGATTTCTCGTTCAGCCCGGACCGGCGCTACACGCTGTGGAGCGGATTGCTCGGCGGGCTTTTTTTGTCGCTGTCGTATTTTGGCACGGACCAGTCGCAGGTGCAGCGCTACATCGGCGGGGCGGCGCTGCGCGAAGGGCGGTTGGGCCTGATGTTCAACGCCGTGCTCAAGATCCCCATGCAATTCCTCATCCTGTTGCTCGGGGCCTTGGTGTTCGTGTTTTACCAGTTCGAAAAGGCGCCGGTGTTTTTCAATCAGACGGAGTGGCGGCGGCACGAGCAGGGCGCGAATGGCGCCACGTTCCGCGCGCTCGAGGAAAAGCACAGTCTGCTGCATGCCCAGCGCAAGAACGCGGTGCGGGCGTGGGTCGAGGCGCGGGAGGGCGGCGACGCGGCGGTGGTGGCGGCCGCGCGTACGGCGATGGTCGACGTGCAGCGCCAGGTCGATGCCGTGCGCAAGGAGGCGAAGACGGCGCTCACGACGGCGGACCCGCGGGCGAAGACCAAGGATTCGGATTACGTGTTCATCACCTTCATCCTCACCCAACTCCCGCATGGCGTCATCGGCCTGCTGGTGGCGGTGATGTTCGCGGCCGCGCTGGGCTCGAAGGCCGGCGAGCTCAACGCGCTGGGCACGACCAGCACGATCGATCTGTGGCGGCAGTTCCGGCCGCTGGCGGCGCACGACGAGGCCCGGAACGTCCGCAACGCGAAATGGTTCACGGCGTTTTGGGGGCTGTTCGCCATCGGGTTCGCATTGTTCGCGCGCTTCTCGGAAAACCTGATCGAGGCGATTAACATCCTGGGCTCGCTCTTCTACGGGGTCGTGCTCGGCCTGTTCCTCGTGGCGTTCTTCGTGAAGAAAGTCGGGGGCACCGCGGTCTTTTTCGCCGCGATTGCGGCGCAGGCGCTGGTCATCGTGCTCTACAACATCCTCACCATTTCCTACCTCTGGTACAACGTCATCGGCTGCGGCAGCTGTGTCGTGTTCAGCCTCATCCTGCAGTTGTTTCTGGCCCCGCGATCCGCGGAGGAAACATCCGCATGAGCGACAGCCCCGTCATCTGCTTCGGCCAGCAGCCCTGCGGTTTTTTTCCGCGCCGCTTTCTCTTCGCGAAATTCGAGACGGCCCGCCGGCTGCAGGCGGAACTTGGCGGGGAAATCGTCTATTTCTGCCACGACAGCGATCACGACCCGCGCGAGACCCAGACCATCCTGCGCCACCGCAAGACCGACGAGCCGGCCATGTTGAATTTCGCCTTCGTGAACAAGGTGCAGCGAAAATGGTCACCGCTTTTTCTGAAGCGCATCGCGGCGGGCTGGTCGGCCAACACCGCGCGCCAGCTGGGCGCGTTTGTCGAACCCGCCCGGGTCGAGGCGTTCAAGCAGGTGACCGCGGCCAACGTCGCCGATTTCTGCCTCGAGCTGTACCGGCGGATGGGGCTGCTGGACGGCATCCGCGTCGTGCGCTCCAGCGATCCGGCCGTGCGGCGCGCGGCGTGCGACGTCCCGGATTTCTTCGTGGATGTGCCGCACGCCGGCGAAATTGTCCGCGCGCGCTGGATCGACGGCGCGCTCAAGTTGCACGAAGGCGGCGAGAGTTATGTGACGCTGCCGCAGGTTGATTTCGGGAAGGAGCAGATCACGCCGACCCGGGACACGCGGCTGCGCTGGATGCAGACGGTGGTGCGGTGCACGCATTACATCGCGGGGGCGGGCGAACAAGCGTACTTGCGGAAAGAGGACGCGCCTGAGATTACCTTTGTCAGCCGTGATGCCATCGACCGCTCGGATGAAGCCTACCACTAGCCCGCGCTCTTCCCGTTTGCCGTGGAGTCGCGGGAGCGCCCGACGACGTTTGGGCCGCTGGCCTTCGGACATGTGCGGGTCGCGCGGGCTAAGTCAGCGCTGCGCGCTGCAAGACTCACGGGACGCGAATCTGTTCGGCACGGAGTGCCGGCTGAGCCGCCGGTGGGAGACGGGCCCCGACCAGCGCGGCAGATCATTCAACTAACATGCCCTCCTCATCGCAGACTCCACCGGCGGCTGGGCCCGCCCCGCTGCTCGCGTTTGGCGCGCACCCGGACGACATCGAGTTTGGCTGTGGCGGGGTGATTGCGGGCGAGACCGAGTCGGGACGGGCGGCGCATTTTGTCGTGTGTTCCCGCGGGGAGGCCGGCAGCCACGGCACGCCGGCGCAGCGCACCCGCGAGGCGCGCCGGGCCGCGGCGATCCTCGGAGCGACGATTGAATTTGCGAACCTGGGTGGCGACGCGCACTTCGAGGCGCGTCCCGCCAATGCGATGAAACTGGCGGCGGTGATTCGCCGCGTGCGCCCGGGCGTGGTGCTCGCCCCGAGCGTGGTCGAGAACCAACACCCGGACCACGTGGTCCTCGGGCGGCTGGTGCGCGACGCCTGCCGGCTGGCGCGCTACGGCGGCCTGCGGGAATTGCGCGGCGCGAAACCGCACGCGGTGGCGCAGTTGTTTTTCTATGCCGTCACACCGGAGGCCGAGCCGACCGATCTCGGCCGGGTATTGGTGGATCACTCCGCGATGGGGCTCGTCGCCGCGTGGACGGCAGCGATGGAGGCGCACGCCTCGCAGTTGCGGACGCGCAATTACGTCGAGTTGCAGCTCACGCGGGCGCGGCTCAACGGGCTGCGCGCCGGGGTGGGGCAGGCCACGCCCTTGTTCGCGAGCGACCCGCTGGTGGTGGACTCCCTGGCGGCCCTCGGGCGGGCGGCGCGTCGATTCTGATCATGCCGGCGACCCGACCGCTCCACATCGGCATCACCTGCTATCCCTCGGTCGGCGGGAGCGGCATCCTGGCGTCGGCGTTGGGCGCGGAGCTGGCGCGGCGCGGGCACGAGGTTCATTTCATCAGTTACGAACGGCCGTTTCGCCTGCCGGTGGGGGCGCCGCGGCTGCATTTCCATCCGGTCGTCATCAACGACTACGAGCTCTTCAAGTATCCCGATTACACCCTGCCGCTGTCGGTCAAGATGGCCGAGGTCGCCCGCGATTGCGCGCTCGACGTGCTCCACGTGCACTACGCGGTGCCCCATGCGACGGCGGCCATCCTCGCGCGCGCAATGTCGCCAGCCGGCCGCGAACCGCGCGTGGTCACGACGCTCCACGGCACCGACACCACTCTGCTTGGACGCGATGCCGGCTATGGCCCCGCCATTCGTCATGCGTTGATGCGGTCGGATGCGGTCACCACGGTTTCGGCCTGGCTGCGTGATGAGACCCGGCGCCTGCTGGGGGTGGGGTGCCCGATCGAGGTCATCCACAATTTCTTTGAGCCGAAAAAGCCGTCTCGCCCGCCGGCGGAGGTGCGGCGGGAGCTGGGGATTGGCGACGAGGTGATGATCGTGCACCTGTCAAATCTGCGACCGGTGAAGCGCATCGACCTGCTGCTGGAGAGTGTGGCGCGCGTCCGGCCCCGCGATTCGTTCAAGCTGGTCGTCCTGGCCGGCGGCGATTTCTCCCCGTACGCGGAGCAGGTGCAACGGCTCGGGCTGGGCGACCGGGTCATCGTGCGGCCGAGCGTGTTTGAGATTGAGGACTATCTGCAGGCGGCGGATCTGGGCTTGTTCACTTCGGACTCGGAGAGTTTCTGCCTCGGGGTGGTCGAAGCCATGTGGTTTGGCTGTCCGAGCGTCTCGACCGCGGTCGGGGGCATTCCGGAGGTCGTGGTCTCCGGGGAGAGCGGGATGCTGGTCGAGACGACCGATGCCGAGACGATTGCGCGCGCGGTGGAAGCGTTGCTGCGCGATCCGGAGCGACGCCGCGCGCTGGGCGAGGCGGGGCGGCGGAGGGCGGCGGAAAAATTTTCGGCGGCGGCGATCGTGCCGCGTTACGAGGCGCTTTACCGGCGGGTGGTGGCGGAACATCCGGCGCCGGTGCTGCATTGATGCGCCGGCGTGCATCACCCTTCCTCGGGTGATGCATGTTCCGGCCGGGATTCTGGTGCGGGGATCGATCCACTTCGTTGCGGCCTGGCGAATCGCATTCTGAAACGTACCGTCGAGCACGTGGTGGCGGCGGCGAATCTGCGTCGCCGGATCGAGCGCCAGTTCGCGCGACGGGAACAGCCACTGCCATTCCCACGTTTCTCCGGCTCTCCGGTACTTTCGCTCCAAGCCCTCGGGCAGCCACACCCCGGGTAACTTCGCCACCCGGTCCGCTTGGAACAAAACTCGCAGCCGCTCTCAAGAAACAGCCACTGGTTGGATCAGTTGGAGGGCGTAGCCGAGTTTGGCCGCAGCGCGGCGCAAGGCGTTCTCCTTGCGCGTCTGGCGTAGAACGGGATTGCCGAGGCGGGCGGGGTCGAAGGGCTTGCGGTCTTTGATCATGGTGTAAAGGATACGCGCCAGTTTGTGGGCGGCGGCGGTGACGGCACCGGCCGGACCGAGTTTCGCGCGCATGCGCCGGAACCAATCTCCCAGCGGGGCCTCGACGCGATTGAGCGATTGCGCGGCCATGCGCAGCGCCGTCGCCAGCCGGTTGGAGACCGGCCGGGTGCTGACGCTGAGCTTCCGTTTGCCGCTGACCTTGTTGTGGGGGCATAGTCCCAGCCAGGAGGCGAAGTTCTCGGGGCTGGCAAACCGACTCAGGTCGGGACCGACCTCGGTGAGGAAGGTGTAGCCGACGTGCGTGTTGACGCCGTCCACCGCCGTGACGTCGACCCCAAATTTTTGGAAGAGCAGGGTGCGCACCGCTGCGTCCGGTTGCTTGCCCCGCTTGGTGGGCGGAGGAGGTGCCGCCTCGGTGCGGTTCTCGAGCTTGGCGGCCAGGCGGTGAATCTCCAGCAGGCATTCGTCGGCGAGCTGGTGGTGGAAGCGCCACGCCGCCAGCGATTGGCGCAGCGTGAACAGTTGCTCCACCTTCCAATCGCCTTTCAACGCGGCGGCGATCTCGGCCACGCTCTGCTTGCAGCGATGGTCGCGGTGCGCGGCGAGCTTCTGCGGGTCGCGTTCGCCCGCGACGATCGCATCGAGAATGGCCAATCCCGTCGTGCCCGTGATGTCGGTGACCGCGCGATGCAGCAGCACGTTCATCTGATCGAGGGCCTTTTGCAGGCGCAGCAGGTGCGCGCTGGCCACCTGCACCAGGCTGTCGCGATGCCGCAACAGCGTGCGGACGGCGCAGACCTCGATCGCCGGCCGGAACGAAGCGTGGTACAGCCCCACGGGGTCAGTCCGTGAATTGTTAGTTCGCGGCGGCAGCGATCGGCGGATCATTGGCATACCTGAAATTGGGGTTAAGGCGGGGTCGCTTCCTGACCTCAAGCGCGCCGACCTGTCGCGATGGCTCGACGACTTCGCATTCAGTTTCCCGGCGCCCGGTATCATGTGATCAACCGCGGCAACCTCCGGCACGACATCTTCGCCACGGCCGGCGCGCGCCGTTCGTTTGTCGGCGTCGCGGGCGAAGCGTGCGAGAAATTCGGTTGGCGAATGCACGGCTACATTGTCATGCGAAATCACTTCCATCTCGCCCTCGAGACGCCGGGGCCAAACTTGGTCGCAGGGATGCACTGGCTGCAGTCGACCTTCGCCGTCCGGCTTTTGCGGTTTCACGGCCAGCACGGCCATGTCTTTCAGGGACGCTACAAGTCGCCCGTGATTCAAGACGACGCTCACCTCGCCCGGGTGTGCGACTGCATCCATCTCAACCCGGTTCGCGCCGGCGTCGTGGCCGTGGAGTGTTTGGGGCAGTTCGCCTCGAGCAGCTTGTCGGCATGGCTTGGCGGCTCGGCACCGAAATGGCTCCAGCCCGCCATCGTCTTGGAAGCCGCCGGCTGCACGAACCAATCCAAGCCGTGGCTGGGATACTGGGCCTATCTCGTCGCGATCGCGAAGGGAGACGCGAATGACGACCGGATGGTTCGCGGCGCCTTTTCGCGCGACTGGACCATTGGCACGGCGGCGTGGCGCAAGGCCCTTGCCCGCGAACACGCACACCTCGCGCTCGCGCCCGAGCTTTCGCAAGCGGAGGTGAAGGAACTGCAGTCGGAGCGGTGGGAGCGGGCGCTGGAATCCGCGCTCCAGGAAAGCGGGCGAACAACCGCGGAACTGGCCTCGGCCCTGAAGAGCGCACCTTGGAAGCGAGCGTTGGCGCGCAAGCTCCGCGATGCGGTTGCCCCTCCTTACCGCTGGCTCGCCGAGAAACTGTGCATGGGCCAGCCGAGTTCTGTCCGCGCCTACGTGCATGCCGCAGGACCAGGCGCGGCGGTCAGGGATTAGCGATTCACGGACTGACCCCATCGGGCCGCTTCCTTTCACGTAGCCGCTGCGTTCGTCGACCGAGGAAAGTTCAACGGCCTGTTCGAAGATTTCCTTGGCGCGCGCTGGAGCGTTTTTCGGGTTCATGATGGGAGTTTTCTAACAATGCGCCGGGGCGAAGTCTCTTGGGCCAAAGATCTCAGCCTTTTTCCCGAACTCCGCCGGGGAACAGCAGCGTGGCGCGCCGGCCGCCCGGAGCCAAGCCCTGAGAATTTGAAACGCGAAGCTCGCGGAGAGCGCGGAGCCACGACCCGCCTTGAGAGGGCACACCAGAAATTTTGGCCACAAAAAGGCGCCCTACTTCGCCAAGCCTTCGAAGGGCACGGCAAAAATCGGAGGGCGAATACAGCCTGCAAGGCGCCTACCCGCCTACGCCCTGCGAGCTTCGGCGCGGCACGACATCGCGCTGGGCCGAGCCGAAGGCTTGGCGAAGGCTGGTAGGCGCACGGAAGTCTTCCACCAGCAAGATGGACAAATTTTTGTGCCTTTTTGTGGCTAACCTGCCTTGGAGGATTCCGCCGACACTCACTTCGATGGCGGGTTTCGAAAGGTTTGGGTCAGAAAAATCTTCCTCCGATCAAATCTTCCTACCCCCAAGGCTTTCCGGATTTGGGGTAGGAAAATTAGATCGTAGGAAGATTTCCCCCACCAATCCACCGGGCAGAAGGATTTTGGGAAAATAGTTTCCCGCTGAGAAACCCATCCCCATCGTCTTCCTTTTTCTGCCACCTCTATTTCTGCCCTCGCTCGGTCTGGTGTAAGGATTCGCGAGCGCAGTTTCAGTTTTGCCCTGCGGCGATCGACTCCTTCACTTGGTGTTCGGTTCCACCGCTGACTTCTTTTGCGCTTCGGCCTGATTGTGCTGATCGAGCTTCTTCTGCCACTCGGCGGCTTTGTCGGGCTGGCCCCAGTCCGTGTAGAACCGCACGAGGCGTTCGAGCGCTTCCTTCATGCGCACTTTGGCGGTTGCCGCGATTTTCGCTTCGCGCTGCTTCATGCCCTCGTAGCCGGACAAGAGGAGCGGCTCAGCGTCGGCGAACTTTTTCTGCCCGGCTAGGGCGCCGCCGAGCATGCTGCGGGTGTTGAAGGTCTGCCAGTCGTTCGGTTGTTTCTTTTCGCGGATAACCAGCGCTTCGCGCAGCACCGGCTCGGCGTCGGCGAACTTGTGCTGAGCAAGCAGAATTCTCCCCAGACTTGCCCGAGTGCCGGAGACACCCGTGGAATCGGCCCCATCCTTCCGCAGCCTCGCCGCCAGTAATTCACGGTAGGTCGTTTCAGCTTTCGGAAGATCATTCGCTTCCTCGTAAGCTGTGGCCAGATTGCTCATGGCGACGATCGTGGTCGCGTGATCGGGTCCGAGTTTGGCTTTCATGAGCCGCAGGGTTTCCTCGAAAAGCGGTACCACCTCAGCCAAGCGACCGACGCGTCGGTAGGCCCCGGCCAGATTGCTCATCGACGTGAGCGTGTTCGCGTGATCGGGTCCGAGTTTGGCTTTCCTGAGCCGCAGGGTCTCCTCGAAAAGCGGTACCGCCTCAGCCAAGCGACCGACGCCTTGGTAGGCCCCGGCCAGATTGTTCATCGACCTGAGCGTGTCGGGATGCTCCGCACCGCGCACGCGCTTCACGATCTCCAACGTCTGGGCATGGAGCGCAGCAGCCTCGGCGTACTTGCCTTGGGAGTGATACGCGCTGGCCAGATTGCTCATCGACGTGAGAGTGCCGGGATGCTCCGGGCCGAGCACACGCTTCTGAATCTCCAACGTCTGGGCATAGAGCGCAGCAGCCTCGGCGTACTTGCCTTGGGAGTGATACGCGCTGGCCAGATTGCTCATCGACGTGAGCGTGCCGGGATGCTCCGCGCCGAGCACACGCTTCTGAATCTCCAACGTCTGGGTATAGAGCGCCGCAGCCTCGGCAAACTTACCTTGGGAGTGATACGCGTTGGCCAGATTGTTCATCGACCTGAGCGTGTCGGGATGCTCCGCACCGCGCACGCGCT